>CAZUFW010000001.1:0-115843 GCA_964619895.1 uncultured Clostridia bacterium
TTCTGAGCTTCCTTAATTCCTGATAAAAGCATTCAGAAAATCGGGTTAGGTCATAAAAAAATCAGGTCACTGACCTGATTCTCTTATTTGTTAACTGCTTCTTTTAAAGTTTTGCCAGCTTTGAAAACTGGAGCTGAAGATGCTGGTATTTTTATAACTTCTTCAGGATTTCTTGGGTTTCTACCTTCTCTAGCTTTTCTTTCTCTAACTTCGAAAGTACCAAAACCAACTAATTGCACCTTTTCTCCACCTGCTAATGCTTCCTCAACACTTTTCATAAATGCATTTAAAGCACTTTCAGCATCCTTTTTAGTTAAATTACTTTTTTCAGCCATGCTAGCTACTAATTCAGCTTTATTCACAATATAACCTCCCTTATTATTATTAATTTGGTTACGTATAGCATATTCTATGTTTTTTAGCAAAATCCTTCTTTTCAGTACTATTTTTTATCATTTTTTTTATTTTTATGTATTTTTGCTTTATTCCACATAAAATCCATTTCTTTTAGGGTCATATCCTTTAAATCCAGACCCATTTTCTTGCTTTCTGTTTCAATAAACTCAAATCTTTCGACAAACTTTTCTATGGTTCTGTTAATAGCATTTTCAGGATTTATGTCTTCAAATCTACAAACATTTACTATTGCAAATATTAAATCCCCTATTTCACTTTCTAGGTTGTCTTTATTATTGCTTTTTATCTCTTCCATAACTTCATCTAGTTCTTCATATAGCTTTTCTATGGCTCCACTAGCATCATCCCAGTCAAATCCCACATCTGCGGCTCTCTGCTGGACCTTATAGCTTCTCATAAGTGAAGGAAGGCTTTTAGGTATGTCTTTAAGTCTATCAGTATAGCTTAGAATACTTTTTTCTTCAGCCTTCATATCATTCCAGCTTTTTAAGGCCTCAGATACATTATTGGCTGTTTTATCTAAAAACACATGGGGATGTCTATGAATAAGCTTGTTACAAATATTTGATGTAACATCCCAAAAGTTAAAATATCCTTCTTCCTTACCTATTTGACTGTGAAATACCACTTGAAGCAGTAAGTCTCCTAATTCATCTGCTAAAGCGTCCATATCATCATTATTAATTGTATCAACTACTTCATAAGCTTCTTCAATTATATATTCCCTTAAAGAGATATGGGTTTGCTCTGCATCCCAAGGGCATCCTTCCTTTCCCCTTAGCCTTTCCATGATTCTCAACAAATCATTGATATCATATCTGGTTTTATTCTTTATTCTAGGTACATATACACTTGTTAAAAAACTTATGTCTTCTACTCTATCTAGCTCATATAGAGGGATTCTAAGTATCTTTTCTTCGTGCTTAATGCCTGCAGAATTAATGACAAATACTTCATGCTCATCTCCATAGATTTCCATGAGGGAGAGCTTCAGCTCTGAAGCTCTCATTTTATCATACACTTGAGTTATTATACAGTCAATATTAATATCGGCATTTGTTTCATGGATATTTAATCCATCTATTACTTTAAGACCATTAATAGGGTCGTGGCCTACAGCTAATATTATAGGTTCAATGAAGCTTAACCCAGGTATTATTTCTAACTCTATAGTTTGCTTTTTTTCAAGCTCTTTTTGCATTGTAATTGTATTTTCAGCTACTAATGGATGACCAGGCACACAGTAGGTAATAGCTTTATATTCTTGGGACTTTTTTACTAAATCTTCGACTATAAACTCATATACTTTTTCGAAGCTTTGCTGCTCTTCATACACATAATCATATGAGCTATACTCTATTTTTTTTTCATCCAAATATTTTATTGTAGGATGTTTTTCTGTTCTTAAAAGAACTTTGTTTCCACTGCTAATTTTTTCTATAGCACCTAATGTGAGGGATGAAATATCTCCTGGTCCTAACCCTACTACTACAATCTTACTCATAGTTTACCTCCATATTTACTCTTATCATTGACAAATACTGTTTCCTTTATACATGTGTAGTTTTAGCTTTTCAAAAGCCCTTTAGATTTTAATTTTCTTGCAAGCTTTTCTCCTTTGGGTAAAAGCTCAAAGTCCTCTGTAGTTAGAGCACCGCTTAGAAGTAATGCAATAACATAGGCAATTCCACCTATTCCTATAGAAACTACAGTTGATATCTTGCTCCCTAATAGTCCGGAAGTATATCTGAAAGTAACCCATACAGTAATAGTCATTATAAGTGCTGATATTATAGGTTTTAAAGCTACATCCATAAATTTAAATTGAACTTTTGTATATTTTTTAACTTCAATAAAATTAAGTATGGCAGCAACTAAGTAAGCCATTATTGTACTTATGGCAGCACCTTTTACGTTGATTGAAGGCATTCCTGTAAGTATATAGGTAAATATAGTCTTTACTATAGCTCCTATGGCTAAATTCTTAACAGGTACCATTATCTTTCCTATTCCTTGGAGTATAGCCGTAAGAGATTGAATCAATGTTAAAAATATAAGGCTTAATGCTAAAATTTGAAGTATGGCTCCAGTACTTTGCTTTGCAGCTAAATCATAATTATAATATAGAAGATCAATAATAGGTGTAGACAATATAAATAAGCCTAATGCTGATGGCAATCCAATAAGAAGAGTTACCCTAACTCCAGATTTGGTTATATTTCTAATATCTTGAAAATCTTTTCTTGCAAATGCACCAGACACCGCTGGCACTAAGCTCATTGCAATAGCCATAGACAATACTTGAGGAAGATTAATTAAAGTCTGAGCATTACCTGTAAGCTGTCCATATAGCTCTGTAGCCTGTTTTTGTGTAAAGCCTATTTCTTGAAGTCTTCTCATTATAAGAAATGTATCTATTGTACTAATTATTGGAAGTATAGATGCTCCAATAGTAATAGGTATAGCTATGACTAAAATATCCTTTACTATCTTACCTATGCTTTCTGGTTTAGTAGCATCGCTGTTGTTAATCTCTTTTGTAATATTTCCTTTTTCTTTTATATATATAATTACTATAATAATCGTACCAGCTATAGCTCCTGCAGAGGCTCCAAATGAAGCTCCTCCTGCTGCTTCTGGAAGACCAATGCTTATGAATTGATGTGCTAAAAACAATCCTACAAAAACACGAAACAACTGCTCAATAAGCTGAGATATGGCAGTAGGTGTCATAGTCTGCCTTCCTTGGAAATATCCCCTAAAAGCAGACATAATCGGTACGAAAAATAGTGCAGGTGTCATAGCAATAAGAGAATAATATGCTTTACTATTTCCAACTAAATCTACAATATACCCTGCTGTAAAAAAGACAAATAATGAAGTTATTATGCCAGCTGTTAAAAAGCCCATAAATGATACTTTAAATACTCTATGAGCACCTCTATAGTCATATAGTGCCCTTTTTTCTGAAACTATCTTAGCAATGGCAGTGGGAAAACCTGAAGTGGATATTGCCACAAGTAATACATAAAGCGGATATGCTGTTTGATAATATCCCATTCCCTCTGGCCCTATCATATTAGAAAGTGGAATTCTGTAAAAGGCACCTAGTATTTTAACTATTATACCTGCTATTGCTAGTATAGCGGCCCCCTTTAAAAAATTATCTTTAGCCATAAAATATGCCTCCATTCTTGATTTAACTTATAAATCTATACTTTGGTCGAGTTTTAAATAAAATACCTACTCAGTATTTTATTTAAAACTCTGAAACTCTAGAATACCGAGTTATAAGTAACAAATACTATTATATCAGAACGAGACTAGATAATGAATAAAAAATTTAAGCCTACCACTTATGGTAGGCTATGTAATACATTATTGTTCCATTTGTTTTGACAAAAACGCTGCAGCAGTTTCTGCAAGTTTAACTTCAATTTCTCCCATTTTAACATTTGGTTCCTTTGTCATTAAGACTACAGCACCAATTGGATCTCCTTGTGTTACAATAGGTGCAATAATTTGATTATGATATTTTTCAGGATTTAGTTCATCAGATGCTAACCTTATTGGTTTACTTGTTCCGGTAGCTATATAAGTCTCTCTGCTTTCCATTATTTTTTCTAGTTCTGGACTTACCCGCTTATCCAAGTATTCTTTTTTAGAACCTCCTGATATGGCTACAATACTATCTCTATCGCAGATAACTGAAGTGTGGCTAATACTTTCATACAAAGATTCTGCATATTCTGTAGCGAATTCATTCAGTTCCCCAATAGGAGAATATTTTTTTAATATTACTTCTCCTTCTCTGTCAGTAAATATTTCTAAAGGATCACCTTCCCTTATCCTGAGTGTTCTTCTAATTTCCTTTGGTATTACTACTCTGCCTAAGTCATCTATTCTTCTTACGATTCCTGTAGCTTTCACTTATTTCCCTCCTCAATAATAAAATGTAAATATATAACTTTCTGTTTACTTATTATTTTACTATTGAGATTATTTTATGCATATGAGGGAATTTTATAGCAGAAATAGAAAAAAGACTGCCTAAGCAGTCTCGCAATTCAAATTTATTTGCTCACTATCACTTGCATAAATTTGGTCCTAACGGACACACTGATCATAAACTTATAATAAGGTTGGTGCTCGTTGCGTTTGAGCTATGCTGCAATTTCCCAAATCTATGATTTGGTGTAATTGCAGTACTCAGAAACTTGTTTTCTGAGCTTCCTTAATTTCTGATAAAAACATTCAGAAAATCGGGTTAGGTCGTAAAACAGTCTTTTATTTCCCATCTTTGTTTTCGGTTTTATCTTGTGTCTTGTCTTCTGTATTATTCTGTGTTTTGTCTTGTTCTTTATCTTTCTTAGGTTCAGTATTCATAAGAATTTCTATCTTTGCATTGTCTTTTAGTTCTTTAATTTTTTTGTCAAATTTAGCAGATTCTTTGTTTTGTAAATCCTTCAACACATTGTCCTTAACTTGTTCAAATGTATCTTTTCTATCAGTAAGCTTGATAATATGGTATCCAAAATCTGTTTTTATTACATCGCTAATTTCACCTGGCTTTAGTGCAAAAGCAGCCTTTTCAAATTCAGGCACCATTTTTCCTTTTGTAAAATAGCCTAAATCACCTTTTCTTGCTTCTGCTCCAGGTTCTGTTGATAATTTTGTAAGGTCTTCAAAAGATTCTCCACTTTTTATTCTTTTTAGGATATCCTTAGCTTCGTCTTCTGTCTTAACTAAAATGTGACTTGCTCTAATAGTAGTATATAGGTCTTTATTCTCTTCGTATTGTTTTTTTACATCTGCATCAGAAATAATTGAAGCAAAAAATTTATCTTTATATTTATCTATAATCATTTCTGTTCTCATTCTTTGTTTTAGAAAATCTTCTTTCATATTATTCTTTTCTAAAAACTCTTTAAGCTTTTCTTCTCCGCCTACTGAAGCAGTAAATTGACTTATAGCTTCGTTTACCTCTTCATTTTTTACTGTTATCTTTTCTTTTTCTGCATTTTGTAACATTACTTCTTCAGTTATAAGATTATTTAATACTACTTGCTTTAATTCTTCTTCAAAGGTCTTACCATTTCCTATATCCTTTGACATAATATCTGAGCCTAACTGGTTTTCGTACATTTTTTTATTTATATCGAAATTTATGTCATAATAAGATTTTGATATACCCTTTCCATTAACTATTGCAACTGAATCTTGCTTTGATACCCCACAACCATTTAATATCATTAACAGTGTAAATACCATTGCTGTAGCAAGGATAAATTTTCTATTTATTCTAAATTGCAATTTTGACCCTCCTCATTTAAAGCCTACATACAAATACTATTATATATTATTTATGTCCACATGAAAACCACTAATTTTTTCAATTATTTTTTCTAGTTCTTGTAATATGCTTTCCTGAGACTTGTTCATAAGCTTATATTTGAAATTTGGAGTTTTGGATAAGTCAAAAGTCATTCTCCTACCATAAGTTAATACTAGTGCATTTATTAAGTCTGGAGTAATACACTGTGGAGATTTAAACTCTAATTTAATAATCTCATCATTCTGAGATACAGAAATAATCTTTGCCTTACTGCAAAGGGACTTTATATATGATATCTTTAATAAATTAGTCACTTCATTTGGTATCTCACCAAATCTATCCATTATTTCTTCTAAAACATCAGAATAATCTTGTTTATCCATAATAGACGATATTCTTTTGTATATCTCTACTTTTTGTTCCTCATTTTCAATATATTTCTTAGGTATATATCCATCTACATTAAGTTCTATAGTAGTATCTACCTCTTCTTCTCGTTGTTCACCTTTTAATTTCTTGATAGTTTCATCAAGGAATTTAACATACAAATCATAACCTATTGCAGCCATTTGTCCATGTTGTTCTGCCCCCAATAGGTTTCCAGCTCCTCTAATCTCCAAATCCCTCATAGCTATCTTAAATCCAGAACCAAACTCAGTAAATTCTTTTATTGCCTTTAGTCTTTTCTCTGCAACCTCAGTTAATACTTTATCTTTTTCATAAGTAAAGTAAGCAGAAGCAATTCTGTTTGAACGCCCTACCCTACCCCTTAATTGATATAATTGTGAAAGTCCCATTTTATCAGCATCATGTATTATTATTGTGTTTACATTAGGTATATCAAGACCTGTTTCAATAATGGTTGTACATACTAGGACATCTGTCTCTCGATTAAGAAAGTCCATCATAACTCTCTCAAGTTCTCTTTCACTCATCTGTCCATGACCAATGGCTACTCTAGCATCAGGGACTAATTTCTTCACTCTTGTAGCAAATTGCTGTATATTTTGAACTCTATTATAAAGATAATAGACCTGTCCTTCTCTGCTAAGCTCTCTAACAATAGCATCTTTAACTAGCTGATCATTGTACTCAACCACGTACGTTTGTACAGGATATCTTTCTTCTGGTGGTTCTTCAATAACACTCATATCCCTAATGCCTATTAGTGACATATGGAGAGTTCTAGGAATAGGAGTAGCTGTTAAAGTAAGGACATCTATTGTCTCCTTAATAACCTTAATTGCTTCTTTATGTTTAACTCCAAACCTTTGCTCCTCATCAATAATTAATAATCCTAAATCCTTAAACTTTACGTCCTTTGATAGAAGTCTGTGAGTTCCCACTACAATATCAAGATTCCCACTCTTTAAATCATTTATAATTTTCTTTTGCTGAGTTGTAGTTCTAAACCTACTTAGCATCTCAACCTTTACTGGAAATTGATTAAATCTCTCAACTATTGTGTTGTAATGCTGCTGAGCTAGTATAGTTGTAGGAACTAACAGAGCTACTTGCTTACCATCCATTATTGCTTTAAATGCAGCCCTTAGTGCTACCTCTGTCTTTCCATAACCTACGTCTCCACATAGTAGTCTATCCATAGGTCTATCTTTCTCCATATCTTTCTTAATTTCTTCTATACATCTAAGTTGATCCTCTGTTTCTTCATATGGGAAAGCATCTTCAAATTGTTTTTGCCATGGAGTGTCTGGAGAAAACTTATATCCCTTAACAGTCTGTCTTGCGGCATAAAGCTTTACTAAATCTGATGCCATATCTTCTATGGCTTTTTTGACTTTTATCTTGGTTTTTGCCCACTCACTACTGCCAAGCTTGTTTATCTTAGGCTGTACAGTATCTGAACCAATATACTTTTGGATTAGATTCATTTGATCTATTGGAACATAAAGCTTATCTTCACCAGAATATTTAACAGCTAAATAATCCTTACGTACTCCCTGTACTGTTAATTGTTCTACACCAATGTATTTTCCTATACCATGACTTTCATGTACTACATAATCTCCTATATTCAAGTCCGTAAAAGATGCAATCTTAGCAGTATCCTTTCTTGTTCTTGTAGTTCTTGTTTTCTTATAAGTCCCAAATACTTCCTTGTCACTTATGATTGCAAACTTTAGATTAGAATACTCAAAACCTCTACTTATACTTCCAGAAGTAATAAATACTTGGCCTGATTTTATTTCTCTAGATGAATCATCTACATAGCTGCACTCTATATTCCTTTCCAAAAGATTTTGTGCTAACCTAACTCCCCTTTCCTTAGTTCCAGAGAGTATAATAGTTTTATAGCCTCTATATTTAAAATGTTCAAGCTCATCTGCCAAAATCTCAATTCTGTTATGGAAGGATTGCATACTCTTAATACTGAAATTTATAATAGCCTTAGGCTTAAATTTAGGGTTATTCTTTAAAAGATTTGTAGTAGTAATACATGTCACAGCAAGGATATTGTCTATAATAGCATCGTAAGTATGGAATATCTCCTGATGTCTTGATAGTACTTCTCCCTTTTCAAATAAGTCAGTATATTTATTTATAAAATCCTGTCTAATACCTTTAGCGCTTTCTTCAATTCTCTGAGGTTCATCCACTATGACCAAAAAGTCACTTTTGAAGTACTCAGTAATAGTAGAAAGTTCCTGCTTTAAATAAGGAACTAATAAGTCAATATTTCCTATACTCAGTCCATTTGACAATCTATCAATATAGTATCTAAACTTTTCAGTTAAATTATCTATTATTCCAGTTTCGCCTTTTTTCTGGAGTTTTTTAATGCATGCATTCAAATCATTTTCAATGCCATTAATAATATTTTCAATCTCTCCATCTAAAAGCAGTATCTCTTTAATTGGAGGAATATGAACATAAGATAAATTTTCAATTGATCTTTGAGTTTTTAAATCAAAAAGCCTTATAGAATCTATTTCATCATCAAACAGCTCGATTCTAAAAGGATTATGTGAATTAGCTGGAAAAAGGTCAATAATTCCTCCCCTTATACTAAACTGACCTACTCCTTCTACCATATCCACTCTTTCATAACCCTGAATAACAAAAGTTCTAGATATGTGATTCAAGTCAATAATCTGACCTAATTTAATATCAATTGTATATTCTTTTGTCAAAGCCTTTGTCATTATCTTGTTCATTATAGAATGAATTGAAGATACTACTACAATATTTTCACCTCGGGCAAGTCTATCCATGATTCTTACTCTATGATTTGATACTTCATGACTATAGGCATCAATATCATAAAAGACTACTTCCTTAGCAGGAAATAGTTCACTGGTTTCTTTGCTAAAAAAGTTTAAATCCTCTAGTATTTTTTTTGCCCTTAATTCGTCATAGGTCATTATGAGAACCTGTCTATCTAAATGCTGATTTAGCCCATAGGATATATGAGCTATATTTTCTTCTGACAAGCCGTGCAGGGCAATTGGCGATGATTTTTTATTTATTTCATTTATTAATTGGTCATATGAAGACAGATTTTTCAAACTGTCTATAAACATATTAACCTTCATAAAACCAGCTCCTTAGCTAAACACCTTTAGCCCAGGTTTTAAATGCCTGGGCTCTCAATATTCGTATTAAATTCGTTCATCGCAGAACTTATGCCATTAGTAATAATCTTTTCAACTGCCGCAGCAGCTTGTTCGATAGTGTTATCTATAGTAATTCTATCATCTTTAGAAAATCCACTTAGGACAAAATCTGCTAAGTCTTGGTGCTCGTTAGGTTTGCCTACACCTATCTTTACTCTCGGGAAGTTATCACTCTTAAGTAAGCATATGATAGACTTCATTCCATTATGAGTGCCTGCGCTTCCCTTTGACCTAATTCGTAATGAACCAAATTTTATATCCACATCATCTACTATCACAATGATGTTTTCTAATGGTATCTTAAAGAAATTGTGTATATCTAATACACTTTCCCCACTTCTATTCATATAAGTCTGAGGCTTAACTAGCAGCACTTTTTCACCGCCAATTTGCATCTCTCCATATAAGGCCTTAAACTTAATTTTATTTACATTTACGTTATTTTTCTGGGCTATACAATCTATCGTATCAAACCCTACATTATGCCTCGTCCCCTTATATTGGGTGCCAGGGTTGCCCAGTCCTATTACTGCATACAAACAACCAACTCCTTTATGAGCTTAATCAAATATTCTGCTCACTGATTCATTCTTGTACACTCTTCTTATTGCCTCTGCCAAGATAGGCGCAACTGACACTACCTCTATTTTATCAATTTTCTTTTCCTCTGTTAATGGAATTGTATCTGTAACTACAAGTTTCTCTATAACAGAATTTTGTATTCTTTCAATGGCAGGACCTGATAATACTGCATGAGTACAACAAGCGAATACTCTCTTAGCTCCAAAATCCTTTAAAACACTTGCTGCCTTTGTCATTGAGCCAGCTGTGTCAATAATATCATCAACTATAATTGCATCTTTTCCTTCAATGTCTCCTATTACATTCATAACTTCTGATACATTTGCCTTTGGTCTTCTTTTTTCAATGATAGCAATAGGTAAGTCTAAAATGCTAGCAAAGTTTCTGGCTCTTTGAACTCCGCCAACGTCAGGTGATACTATTACTGTTTCACCAACTAGATTTTTTTTGCAATATTGTGCTAATATAGGTCCTCCAAGCAAGTGGTCAACAGGTATATCAAAATAGCCTTGTATCTGTGCAGCATGTAGGTCCATAGTAAGTATTCTATCTGAACCAGATACTTCAAGAATATCTGCAACAAGCTTTGCTGTTATTGGATCTCTTGCCTTTGCTTTTCTATCCTGCCTTGCATATCCGTAGTAAGGAACCACAACATTTATTCTTCCTGCAGAAGCTCTTTTCAATGCATCAACCATAATCAAAAGCTCCATAAGATTTTGGTTTACAGGTGGACATGTAGGCTGAATCACAAATACATCATAACCTCTTACGGTTTCGTTAATATTTACTGAGATTTCCCCATCACTAAATTTGCCAACCTCACTGTTACCCAAGGTTTCTCCAAGTTCAGCACAAATTTTTTCTGCCAACTCTCTATTTGCGTTACCCGAAAAGATTTTCAAGTCTCTTCCACTAATGTTCATTTTAATTCCTCCTATTTATTATTTTAAGCCTTTCTTCTGGGCCCAGCCCTCTTTGTTTACTTGTCTTGCCCTTGCTATTGAAAGACTTTCCTTTGGTACGTCTTCAGTAATGGTAGAACCAGCAGCCACATATGCTCCTTCTTCTACTTCTACAGGTGCTACAAGATTCACATTGCAACCTATAAACGCATTATCTTGCACTACTGTCTTATGTTTTTTCTTTCCATCATAGTTCACAAATACTGCTCCACATCCTATATTAACACCTTTTCCTACATATGCATCTCCTATATATGAAAGGTGAGAAGCCTTAGAATTATCGTCTATCCTTGAATTCTTAACTTCTACAAAATCTCCTATCTTTACATTCTTCCCAATTTCACTATTTGGCCTAAGGTATGCATAAGGACCAATATGGGCATTATCGTCTACTTTACTTTCTAAAATAGTTGATATCTGAGTTTCTACTTTGTTTCCTATGTTACTATCTACAATTCTGCTGTTTTGCCCTATAATACAATCTTCTCCTATACTTGTCTTTCCTTCAATAATAGCACCAGGATAAATAATTGTATCTTTTCCTATGGTTACATCAGCATCTATATAGGTACTTTCAGGATCTAACATAGTAACCCCATTATTCATATGGCTATTGTTAATTCTTTTTCTCATTATTTTTTCTGCTTCAGCAAGTTGTTGTCTTGAATTAATCCCTTGAATCTCTTCACTATCAAGAATTTTATATCCTCCAACTTTTAGACCTAAATCATTAATTATTTTAATTGCATCGGTAATATAGTACTCATTCTGAGCATTATTATTGTCTAACCTGTCCAAAGCCAATTTTAAGCTTTTACCATTAAAACAGTAAATACCTGAATTAATCTCTTTAATACTTCTTTCTTGTTCACTTGCATCCTTATGTTCAACTATAGCAGTTACATTTCCACTATGGTCTCTTATTATTCTTCCATAGCCGGTTGGGTCATCAAAATCTGCACTTAAAACAGTTGCTTCATAATTCCCTTTCTTATGAAAGTCTATAATGTTCATTATTGTATCACTAGTAATCAACGGAGTGTCTCCATATAAAATTATAACATGACTATTGTCTTCTATATAGTCTTTTGCCTGAATGACAGCAAACCCTGTTCCATATGGTACTCCTTCTCCTATGGGTTGATCTACAAATAATACATCTTCTTTGATATTATCTCTTACTATGTTACCACCTTTGCCTACTACCACTATATTTTTATCTATTCCGGAAGCTTTAGCAGTACTTATTACATGGCTTAGTAACGGTTTCCCGCATATCTTATGCATTACTTTAGGAAGCTTTGATTTCATTCTTGTTCCTTCTCCTGCGGCAAGTATAATAGAAAAAATCATTTTTCACACTCCTCGTATCTCATATATATCGCTTATATTATATAAATAATGCTTAGCAATTTTATGTCTATTCATTCACATATTTAACCGAATTTGTGTAATTAGTCACCAATATTAATATACTCTTTTACATATAAAAATACAAGATGATATATTAATTTTGTATACAGTATTATAATTTTATTTCAAAAAAGTAAAAAGGGTCTATCGACCCTTTAGATTACTCGTTTGTTGCTTTTTCATATTCAGCAAAAACCGCCTCTTGAATTGCATTTCTTGTTTCTGAATTAATTGGATGAGCTATATCTCTAAACTCTCCATCCGCCATCTTTCTACTAGGCATAGCGATAAACAGTCCATTCTGTCCTTCTATAATTTTAATATCATGTACAACAAATTCATCATCGAATGTAACTGAAACTATGGCCTTCATCTTTCCCTCGTTGTTGACTTTTCTGACTCTTACGTCTGTTACCTTCATGAATTCACCACCTTCCCGCGGGGTCTCTGAAACCTAATTTTGAGATTAGTTTTAATATTCTATATATTTTTGGTAATTCCTTCTTTTTTAACAAAAAATATTGATATTTTGTATCTTTATACCCATATTCTATTATTTGGTTTATTTTTTTGATTTTTTACTCTTTATTATTATGTTATATTTAATATTAGCAAAAAAGGTTAGTTTATTACCTAGCTATGGTTTGCCAAGATATATCCTTACTTCCACATTATGCCTATTAAACATGAATATTATACCACTTTATCAACAGCTTTATTCACATATCTATCAAATATTTAATATTATAAATTATTTCCTTTTTTAAAAGCCTTTATTATGGTATAATCATCACTGTATCAAGTGGAATAACCATAGAATATGATAATAATAGTATAATTGTTGGCAATAATATGAATAATCATGTTATTCCTTGTCAGGAGGTAATATAATGTTTTCGTTCAATATACATAGCCATAACTTCTCCCATGTCCATTTTATTGGTATTGGTGGAATAAGCATGAGTGGGTTGGCTGAGATTCTTTTAGAGAATGGATATAAGGTTTCAGGATCAGATATGAAATCTTCTACTATTCTAAAGAAATTAGAAGATAAAGGTGCTGTAGTAAATATTGGTCACAGTAAAGATAATATAGGCGATGCAGATTTAATAGTGTATACTGATGCAATAAGTAAGGATAATCCTGAACTACAAGAGGCTTTTGATAAAAAGATAGTTACTGTAGATAGAGGAACTTTTTTAGGTCAGTTAATGAGGCTGTATAAAAACTCTATTGCTGTGTCTGGTACTCATGGTAAAACTACAACCACCGGAATGTTATCTGTAATATTTGATGGTTCGCCTTTGGATCCTACAATTCTTCTGGGTGGAGAATTAGATCAAATAGGCGGTAATGTTAAAATAGGAAATGGTGAAGTACTTCTTACAGAAGCATGTGAATATAAGGGAAATATTTTAAAATTTTTTGCAACAATAGGAGTTATATTAAATATAGATGAAGACCATCTGGACTATTATAAAAATTTAAATCATATAATTAACACCTTTTCCGACTTTGTAAAAATGATACCAGAAGAAGGGTATATTGTTGTAAATAATGATGACAAAAATGTTAAAGAAGCTATAAAAGGTGCCAAGTGTAATGTAATTACCTTTGGAATCAACAACGATGCTAATTATAAAGCTACTAATATTACTTTTAACGAAAGAGGACTTCCTTCTTTTAAACTAATAATAGATAATAAGGAGTCTTATGATATTTCTTTGAGTACAATAGGAATTCATAATGTATATAATGCGCTAGCCGCAATAGCTACAGCCCATATTTGTGGAGTTCCAATAGATTCCATTATTGATTCAATAGCTAAATATACTGGAACTCATAGAAGACAAGAGTACAAGGGAAACCTAGAGGGTGCCACAATTATAGATGACTATGCCCACCATCCAACTGCAGTTAGGGCTACACTATCTGCACTAAGAAATTCTTCTAAGGGTAAAATAATTTGCGCATTCCAACCTCATACTTATACAAGAACTAAGGCACTTTTGCATGAATTTGCAAACTCATTTTCAGATGCTGATAAGGTATTGATTGCAGATATATATGCAGCTAGAGAAAAGGATACAGGTATGATTCACTCAAAAGATTTAGCTAATGAATTAGTTAAAAACGGCGTTGACGCTGAATATCTAGGAACATTTGAAGAAATAAGCGACTATATAAGAAAAAATGCGTCTGAAGGTGATATAATAGTCACTATGGGAGCAGGAGATATATATATTGTCGGAGAAATGCTTCTTAAATAAGAATACCTTATGGATACCAAAAGCCTGCAATTTGCAGGCTTTTTACTTGTAGTTAGTTCTTAGATTCTTCGCCAACCTTAATTTAGTACGTAGGACATTAATTAGGAGTACCGCTAGGCTCGCTCAAAACAACAGATCTTTAGCTACTCTAATTTTCTCCAGCAGCATCCTCTTGTACATCGTAAAGTTTCATCATCAATTCTTTTACTTTCACAGGATCATGTATAAAATAAGATCTTTCTTGATTGCCGTATGTCCTATATTCTGCATCCCCTGGCAACGTAGTCATAGATATATTATCCACATCAAATCCGATTAAACCAGCAGCATATCCCAATGCGTCTGATAATTTAACATCAGTTTTTACATAATCAAAGGCTGTGTTTACTACATTTATGAGCTTAAGGCTTAAGGATTTCTTTATAGCTGATTTCATAAACTGCTGTTGGGCCCTTATCCTTCCTAAGTCTCCGTCACGGTAGCCTACTGTCATGTCATTATTGTGTCTAAATCTTAAAAATTTTACTGATTGCTCTCCATTTAATACTTGCTTTCCCTTTGGTATGTCTATACGTAAAGGCGGCTTATCTGTTGGGTCATAATATTCCATATGAAAAGGTACATTAACTTCAACACCGCCAATGGAATCCACAATCTTTTCCACACCTTTATAATCTATCATAATGTAATTATGAACAGGTACTTGTCCTAAAATTTCTTCTACTGCTTTTTTAGTTCCTTCTACTTTCTTTCTTCCATATACTGCATTTATCTTTCTTTGATCTGCATGCTCATAGCCCTTTGTATAATAATAACTATCCCTAGGTATAGATATCATATCTATCTTCTTTGCTTTTGGATCATAGCTTGCAAAAATCATTGTGTCAGATCTAATGTCCTCCATGCCCATAAGCAAAAAGTTTACCCTTTTGCTTAATGCTATGGCTTTTTGAAGAGGGTCTTTAGGCTCCTCATTCTTTAGATTATTATCTCCATCTTTATTATCTTCGTCTGCAACACCTGGATCTTCTTCTGATGGCACATATATTTTCGAATAAGTATATACCCCTGCGCCCACAGCTAGTAGAAAACATATAAAGGCAATAGAAAAGATTTTAAAAAAATGTTTCAATATTCACACCTACCTTCGGTTTTATGAAGACATTAAATTCTAGTTGATTTCAAAACTGTTATTCCCTTATAAATTGAATTTAATTAATACTAGTTTACCAAAATTATAACATATTACAGAATATTAAAAAGTTAAAATTGTATTACAAATCAAAAAATACAAAAAATATCCACAGGTTTTATTATTTCCCCTGCGGATATCCACAAAATTCGTCCTTATTGTGCAAAACTATTTAGTGTAATCGTAAAATCCTTTTCCAGTCTTTCTTCCTAAAAGTCCTCCTCTAACCATCTTTCTTAAAAGAGGATGAGGTCTATATTTTGAATCTCCAAATTCATTGTACAGTACTTCCATAATAGCTAGACATACATCATTTCCTATTAAGTCAGCTAATGCTAAAGGTCCCATAGGATGGTTAGCACCTAGCTTCATTGCTTCGTCTATATCTTCTGCCTTTGCTACTCCATCTGCTAATATTCCAACAGCTTCATTTATCATAGGTATTAATATTCTATTCACTACAAATCCAGGAGCTTCTTCAACTTCTACAGGTGTCTTCCCTAATTTCTTCGCTAATTCAACTATTTTGGTCTTAGTTTCATCAGACGTTATAATACCTTTTATTACTTCAACCAGCTTCATTACAGGTACAGGGTTAAAAAAATGCATTCCTATAACTTTATCTGGTCTATTAGTAGCATTACCTATTTCAGTAATTGATAAAGATGAAGTATTTGTTGCAAGTATTGCTTCAGGCTTACATATT
Source organism: uncultured Clostridia bacterium (assembly GCA_964619895.1). Classification (GTDB taxonomy): domain Bacteria; phylum Bacillota; class Clostridia; order Tissierellales; family Proteiniboraceae; genus Proteiniborus. The sequence continues at coordinate 16,516 of CAZUFW010000001.1, forward strand.
CCATCTAATTCCCTAAATATCTGTTTCTTGATTTCCATATTTTCAACAGCTGCTTCTACTACTAAGTCTGCATCCTTAGCTAATTCAATGTCTGTAGTAATTGTAATCCTTGATAAGATTTCACTTTTTTCATCTTCTGTAAGCTTTCCTTTTTGTACGCTTCTTTCAAGGCTTTTCTTTATATTGTTTAATCCTCTCTCTATGTATGCTTCTTCAATATCTCTCATAACTACTTCATAACCTGATCCAGCAAAAGTTTGAACTATTCCAGAGCCCATTGTACCTGCGCCTAGCACGAAAATTTTCACAATAACCACTCCTTCTTATTATTTTTATCATTATAGTAATTCACTTTTACATAATAATATATCCTACTTAAGCTTGAATTCAGGGTTTCTCTTCTCTACGAATGCATTCATCCCCTCTTTTTGATCTTCCGTAGCAAAACAAAGTCCAAACAAGTCTCTTTCTATGGCCATTCCCGTCTCGATGTCTGTCTCTATTCCTCTATTTATTGCAACTTTGGAATATCTTACAGCAATTTGACCCTTTGATGCTATTTTCTTTGCCATTTCCATAGCTATATCTAGTAACTCTTCTTGTGATACAACCTTATTAACTAATCCGATTTTCTCTGCTTCCTGAGCATTTATCATATCAGCTGTAAATATTAATTCTTTAGCTTTTGCTATGCCTACAAGTCTAGATAATCTTTGTGTACCTGCAAATCCTGGGGTAATCCCAAGACCAACTTCAGGTTGTCCAAATCTTGCCTTCTCCCCTGCAATCCTAATATCGCAACTCATAGCTAATTCACAGCCTCCGCCTAATGCAAAGCCATTCACTGCTGCTATAACAGGCTTTTCCATAAGCTCAAGTTTTCTAAATACTTCAATTCCAAGCTTAGCAAATGTTCTTGCCTCTTCTGCATTTTTGTCTTTCATTTCCACGATGTCTGCTCCTGCAACAAATGCCTTACCTTCCCCTGTTATTATTAATACAAAAATATCCTGATCATTTTCAACTATCTCAATTGCGTCTCCTAATTCTTTTAACACTTCAGTTGTTAAGGCATTTAGTGCATTAGGTCGGTTAATGCTTAATATGCAAATATTCCCTTCCTTCTTTAGTAGAAGATTGCTAAAGTTCATACTACCCCTCCATTCCTTATTATAATATATATTTATAAAAATTCTTCCTCTTATATTATATATCATCTGATTGTTATTTTTATAACAATTTAATCATTTCAAAAATTTAATGTTGTTCCATTTTCATTTTACCTATTTTCTTTCCTTTAACAAATCTCTAATTTCAGTAAGTAAGATTTCCTCTTTAGTTGGCTCAGCAGGCTTTGGTTTCTCTTCTTCTTTTTTCTTAAATGAATTTATAGCTTTAATAAAAAGGAATATTGAAAAAGAAATAATTAAAAAGTCAATAACTGATTGAATAAATTGTCCGTAATTTAGAAAAAGCGCCTCTGCTCCTTCTGTTGCTTCTCTCAACGGTAACTTTTTATCTGTAAAGCTTATGCCTCCTAATAAAAGTCCTAATAATGGCATAACTACATCGTTTACAAGAGAACTAACGATTTTACCAAAAGCCCCCCCGATAATAACCCCTACCGCTAAATCAACTACATTTCCTCTCATTGCAAATTTTTTAAATTCTTTAAGCATGTGTTTACCTCCGCATCATTTAATTTTTTTACTTTTAAATATATTCCCGCTTTAACAGCTCTTCAAACATATAGAGATTCTCTGTTATTCTTGTTGATTCAAGTTGTAGAGTAAATACTTTGCTACAGGTTTTTATATATAATTGTTATTTATAGTTAATTATATCACATTTTTTTGACAAAAAGAAAAGAGAGTTATTAGCTCTCTTTCTCACCATTAATCAATATTTTAACCTTATCTACTTTTACATTTTTCCTAGATCTTTTCACTGCCTCATTTACTGCCATAACTATTCCATTGCAACAAGGAACCTCCATGTGAGCCACTGTAATCCCCGTAATATCATTATTTGAAATTATGTTAGTTAATTTCTCAACATAATAATTTATATCATCAAGCTTTGGACAGCCTATGACTACTGATTTGTTTTTGAGTAAATCTAGGTGATAATTTGGATATGCAAAAGGAACACAATCAGCAGTTACTAACAGCTCTTTACCATCAAAATATGAAGCTTTTTCTGGTACTAGCATTAGTTGAACAGGCCATTGTGATAACTGTGGTTTTATATTTATTTCAATATCACCTATGGATACAGAAGTTAAAGTATGGCTTTTCTCATTTCTTTCAATAGTCATAGCTCTACTTCCAGGACACCCACCTCCATGATGGTGTTCTGATGGAGATTGTTTTCTATTTAAACTTTCTAAATGTTTTGCTGCTACCTCTTCGTCAAACTCATCTGCTTCTCTTTCAATTATTTCAATAGCTCCTACTGGACAATGGCCAATACATTTTCCTAAACCATCACATAAATTTTCTGATATTAGTTTTGCTTTTCCATTAACTATCTTAATAGCACTCTCTGCACATCCTTTTGTGCAGAGACCACATCCAATGCACTTTTCTTCATCTATATTCATTATTTTTCTAATAGCCATTTTTGCACCCCTTCATCATGTTATATTTCATTATATTTCTATTATAATTAAACATCTATAATAATACATGAAAAAGCGCACAAAAATCTGTGATGTTCATCACAATTATATATAACTTGAATATTTAATAAAAAATACACTCAATTACGGTTTTGCCCATGGATAACTCTTACAGCTCATTTCGAAAATAGGTTTATAATATATGAGTTCACATTCTGCGTCAGTTTCTTTTCCAGTAATGTAAGAAATGTTAGGGAAAAATTTTCTTAAATTATTTATGTCTGTTTTATTTTCTAAATAATTAATTGTGGTTTTTATCATATCTAGGTTTTCCTTTACTACTAGGTCGTATATATCATAAAAGCTTTCGGAATATCTCTCGTTTTTATCGCATGGATGATTCCAAGGATTGCGTTTAGTGTTCATGTAATCATACCTATTATCAATTTTCCTTGGATAGATAAGAGTGCTATATTCTATTTTATCCTTTACTATTCTATCAACAGCCCTCATCAAAGTCTTCTTTATACCTAATGGATCATATGAAAGCATTAGGACTGTTTTCATATCTCTATAAGAATCATTTATAAAATTTATTACCTCTTTAGGATTATATATCTTACTTAATATGTAAACATAATAGTCTATAATACTTTTAGGAAGGGAGATGCCTATATTGATTTCTTCGTATATAGGATATCTATGGCTTTCTAAACCTTTTCTTTCTTTCATTAATATAGTATCTATAATTAGTTCAAGTCTTTTGTGATAACCACCATATTTACGAGTTTCTGGTTTTCCTTTTTCTTGTTTTCCTGAATAGTAGTATATATATGGATGAGCTTTTCTATCTAAACCAAAATGACATATAAGTCCGCTTATATAGGCAAATAGTAAATTGAAATCTGCCTGATTTGCCATTTTTTCTTTTATGTATTTTATACTTTCTATTAGAAAATCTCCTGTTTTTTCTCTGTGCATCATTCTGCCAAACTTAAGTCCTCTTTTTATTTTTGCAAAAGACATGAAGTCGTTATAAAAAAACATATCTGGTCCTTGGCATCCTAAATTAAATAATTTCTCTTTTTCTAATATAATTGTTCTCCAGCTTTGTTCTAATCCTTGTACTGTATCATGGCCACATAATATATGAGTAAATATGTCTGGCATATACATAAACCTCCTAGAAAATATCTTATTTATATTGTCTAGTATATTTTGAACAAAAGTTTATGCTAATATTAAAATAAAAAAAGCAGGTTTTTTCCTGCTAAATGTCAATGCCTTCAACTGCAATCTCTTTATTGGGCAAATCAGAAGCATAATCAGACATCTTTATTTTGATTTTTTCTCCTGTTTTAGCTTCTTTAAATAAATATATTTTAATATTATCTAAATTATATAACTTAAAATTTTCAAGGGCCTCCGGCTCTCTAGTCCTTACAAAAATTTCAGGCCTAGGACTTCAGCAGCTTCCAACTATTTCTGTATATATTGTAAGTGCATTTTTACCTAAAGTTTTAAGGTATTGTTTTGCTTTATCATCTATGATAATTTCCATACTGTTACCTCCTCAACATCATCTTCTCTCAATTTCAGTACTTCATTAACTAATATACCCATTTAATTCACTAAATATCTTTAATTAGGGAAAAGATTCATTATTAAACAATTTCATTTTTGAATCAAAAAGGTTATTATATAATTATAACTAGAAACTACTAGGAGGAATAAAATTGAAGGATATTAAAGGTAAATTAGCTATTTTTCTAGTTTGCGCACTATTAGGTATTATCCTTTCTATACAATTTAATACTACTCAAAATGTTACAGATGGAGTTAATCCTGTTACTAAGTCTAAAGCACTATTAGCAGAACTGAATAAGTTAGAGAGCCAAAAGGAGCGAGCTAAAAAAGAGCTATCGGGAATTGAAAATAAAATTAAACAACTAGAGGAAAACGAAGGTGAGAAAGATCATTACCTAAAAGCCCTTTATCAAGAGTTAGAAAAATATAATATGTTTTTAGGATACAAAGACATACAAGGTCCTGGTATCCAAATAGAAATAAATGAGCCAGAAATGGAAGCTATTTATGATGATGGAACTAGCATTGTAGCAGATAATTATGATTGTATTTTACAAATAATTAGTTCTCTAAATGCTGCTAACGCTGAATCTATCTCAATAAATGATATAAGATATACCCCTTATTCTACCCTTGATGAAGTAAATAATGCAATAATATTTGATAATCATATCATTAATACTCCTGTCATAATAAGAGCTATAGGAGATCCGAAGGAACTAGAATCGAATGTAACTTTTAAGGGTGGAATATTGGATTATATGAAAAGAGAATTAAAGCTTAAAATTACTGTTTCTAAAAAGGATGAAGTAGTAATATCAGGTCTGCATAAGAAAATAGAGGTAAAGTATATAAAACCTGTTGATAATTTAGATAATTAAATTCACATAAAAAAATTATAAGGGCTGGAGAGAATCCAGCCCTGCTATATTCTATTTTCCAACTTTTCTCTCAGTTCTTCATAACCTGGTTTTCCTAAAAGTGCAAACATATTTTTCTTATATGCTTCGACTCCAGGTTGATCAAAGGGATTTACTTCTAATAAATATCCACTTATGGCACATGCCTTTTGGAAAAAGTATAATAGTTTTCCATAATAGTATTCATTTATCTCTGGTACGTTTATTATAAGATTAGGGACTCCCCCGTCTACATGGGCCAATACTGTTCCTTTAAATGCCATTTTATTCACATAATTCATAGTTTCTCCTGCCAGATAGTTAAGTCCATCAAGATCTAATCCTTCATTTTTAATTAGAATTTCTTCTGCTACATTTCCAATATTGACAGTTGTTTCAAATAAGAACCTTTTACCATCTTGTATGTATTGTCCTAAAGAATGAAGGTCTGCTGAAAATTCTACTGAAGCAGGAAAAATTCCTTTTCCGTCTTTGCCTTCACTTTCTCCGTAAAGCTGCTTCCACCACTCAGCAGTATAATGCATTGACGGCTCATAATTAGTTAATATCTCTATGCTTTTTCCATTTGTATAAAGTATGTTTCTAATAGCGGCATACATATAGCAATGATTTTTGTCTAAATCTTTGGAGCTATATTCATCTCTGGCGATTCTTGCACCTTCCATTAACAAATCAATGTCTATACCTGCAACCGCAATAGGCAACAATCCCACTGGTGTAAGTACTGAAAACCTACCTCCAATATCGTCAGGTATTATGAAGGTTTCATAGCCCTCATCCTCTGCAAGCTTTTTTAATGCTCCTTTTTCTCTGTCAGTAGTCACGTATATTCTATTTTTTGCTTCTTCTTTTCCATACTTTTTCTCTAAATAGTCCTTTAATATCCTAAATGCAATAGCAGGTTCAGTAGTAGTACCTGACTTAGATATGACATTTATACTTATATCTTTTCCTTCCATAATGTCTAGTAAGTCTAATAAATACTTACTACTTATATTGTTCCCAGCAAAGTATATCGCTGGTGTTTTTCTTTTACTATTAGGAAGTTGGTTATAAAATGAATGATTTAGTGCTTCGATTGCAGCTCTAGCTCCTAAATATGAGCCTCCTATACCAATCACTATTAGGACTTGAGAATTATTTTTTATTTTAGCAGCTGCCTTTTTTATTCTTTCAAACTCTTCACTGTCATATTTTATAGGATAATCTATCCAACCCAAAAATTCTTTTCCAGCACCTGATTTGTTATGTAATTTATCATGTGCAGTAAATACTTGTTCTTTGATATTTTCAATCTCTGATTCTGATACCATTGAATTTGAATAATCTAAAAATATATCTTTCATATATTTTTGAATCCTCCTTTGATGGTTTTAATAAAGATATTAAAACATAGATTAAAAAGCTGGTCGCCCAGCTTTTTAACTAATTAATTCAACAGTCACTAATGCAAAATCATCATCTACATCTTCGTATTTAAATTCATTAAGACTATTTTCTATGGCCTTTAAAAGATTATCTTTATTATTATTTGATATATCTATCAATCTATCAAAACCAAACAATTCTCCTCTTTCATTTCTAGTTTCAATTACCCCATCAGTATAAAACAATATTTTGTCTCCTTCTTGGAGTTTAACGCATTTTTCTTCGTACTCAATAGTGTCAAAAAGGCAAGTAATAGGATACCCTTTAGCCTCTAAAAATTCTATTCCATTACCATTAATATGTAAAGGAATACAGTTGTGTCCCCCATTTACATATCTAAAAGTTTTATCCCTTTTATCTAGAATACCATAAAATATGGAAAAATACTTATCTGTATCAAGATTCAAGTCTAAAAATCTCTTGTGTAACTCGCTAATTGCTTCACTTGGATTTAAATAATCATATTTAATTGATTTCATAGCCTGTCTAATAAACATTGTCATAATTGACGCAGTAATACCATGTCCTACTACATCGCTAATATAAATTCCAATATGATTTTCGCCAATCTTATTTATATCAAAAATGTCTCCACTTAGCATTTCAGAAGGAAAATATAAATAGTCTATTTTCAGAGGATCTAAAATTCCTTTTTTAGGTAGTATTTTTTTCTGAATCGTTCTAGCAAAAGATAAATCTTTACTCATTTTTTCATTCTTTCTTATTATTTCTTTCTCAAGTTTTCTTTCTTTAGTTACATCTCTAAATACTTCTACGGCAGCATAAATATTACCGTCTAGATCCTTAACTGGCGAACTTTTCACAGAGAATATCTTATCCCCAATTATTTCTTCTTTCTCTACTATTTCTCCTGTACTTACTGTAGTTTGGGTAATACATCTTTCACAGGCACAACCTTTTCCAAGAACAGAATAACACTTTTTCCCAACAATATCCTTACCTAATGCTTCTTCCATGGATTTATTAGCATATATAATAACTCCATTATTATCAATAACACGTACCCAATCTACCATTCCATCTAAAATCTCATAGGAAAGTCTGTCATTGCTTTTAAACTTATCAATAATAAACATTCTCTTAGGTTCTTGAATCAAATTCTTTCCCCCCTTTACTTATATGAAGTAAATAATATTTCTTAATAGACTAAAATTCAAAATAGAATCATATCTTATACTATATTATATAATCTATGCTAAAGTTCATATAACGCATTTAATGAAAAAACTTATTTATAGTATTATATCATAATATTGTTGTTTTTCTAGATGCACAAGGAGGAAATATGGGAAAAAAAGAAACTTTTTCTAGAATTTTCGATATTATTTAAAAAATAAATATTTATTTGATATGTTACTCCTGGTTATATATAATTAAATTATACTTTTAAAAGAGGTGAGTTATTTGGATAATTTTAATCAAACTACATACTCTACTCCAGATAGAAGCTTACTAGAAGCATTAAGCAAGTGGTCTGGCTTTGTAGGTATTATGACTATCATAACTGGTGCTCTTACATGTTTAGGGGCCATAGGTACATTTGGAATTTCCTTAATTCCTGGAATTATACAAATCTTATTAGGGGTAAAGCTTAGAAATGCTAAAGAATCTATTGGCAGGTATTTATCAGGTGATGCAGGAGAGATTAATGGAATTTTTGAGAATTTAGGAGCTTATATGAAGCTTCAAGGTATTTTAATCATTGTAGGGCTTGTGCTAGCAGTTATAGGCATAATTGTAGCTGCTGTTATCGGAATAGGCATTATGACCCAATTTAGAGGTTACTATTAGTGAATAAAACAGGTCCTTAGACCTGTTTTATTATTCTTTAAATTTTACTTCTTCAAATCCGTCCTCTGTACACCTTGCCAATATATATATTAAATCTGATAGTCTATTTACATATTTAATTAGATAGGAATTAACTCCTGTTTTTTTAGATAATGTAATTATTCTTCTTTCAGCCCTTCTACAAACAGTTCTAGCTACATGTAAAAATGCTGATGCCTTCCCTGCTCCTGGTATAATAAAATGGTCAGGTTTTTTTATTTTTTCTGTGTATTCATCTATTTTCTCTTCTAAGAAAATTATATCCTCTTCTTTTATTGTAATTGGTCTTTTAGATTCATCTTCTGTAGCGAGTTCAGCTCCCACATCAAATAGTTTTCTTTGAATTTGATGAATAAGCTTATATATGTCCTTATCTTCTATAAAATTTTTTGAGAGTCCTAAAAAAGTATTTAACTCATCTATTGTTCCATAACCTTCCACTCTTAAATCATCTTTATCTACTCTTTTATTATCAAATAAACTAGTCTGTCCTTTATCTCCTGTCTTGGTATATACGCTCATAATAGCACCTCCTTTAATTGTAATTATATACCCAGTTTAGTTGTCTTTATGCTTTTTTTGTGACATATATCACACTTTTATTTGATACCAATCACGGTTATATCTTTTCCGCCCTATTAATATATATCTTGTAGTGATTATGATTTTACATTTTATTAAAGATAAAATTTTATTTATAAAGGGAGGATTTTTAATGAATATGTTTTGTTATCAATGTCAAGAAACTTCTAAAGGCACAGGTTGTACGCTCAGAGGAGTATGCGGTAAAACAGCCGATGTAGCTACTCTTCAAGATTTATTGATCTATTCTTTAAAAGGCATTTCATTCTACAATAATAAAGCTAGGGAATTAGGACTAGATACTCAAAAAGCTGATCGCTTTATTATTGAAAGTCTTTTCATGACTATAACTAATGCAAACTTTGATAAAGCTCGTTTTATCGCTAAAATAAGAGAAGCATTAAAGCTTAGAGATGAAATCAAAGAATCATTAATAAAAGCTGGTGGAAATATTTCAGACATTACACACGATTCAGCAACATGGTATTCTGATTCAGAAGAATTATTTGATGAAAAATCAAAATACGTAGGTGTTTTATCCACAGAAAATGAAGATGTTAGATCCTTAAGAGAATTATTAACTTATGGACTTAAAGGTATGGCTGCTTATGCAGAACATGCTCTTAACCTAGGCTATGAAGATAAGAACATATATGCATTTATAGGAAAAGCTTTAGTGGCTACTACAAATAACGGTCTATCAGCAGATGAACTAGTAGCACTTGTTATGGAATGTGGAAAATTTGGTGTAGATGTAATGGCATTATTGGATAAAGCTAACACAAGCACTTATGGACATCCTGAAATAACAAAAGTAGATATAGGTGTGAGAAATAATCCAGCTATATTAGTAAGTGGACACGATTTAAAAGATTTTGAAGAAATATTAAAACAAACTGAAGGAACTGGAGTAGATGTATATACTCACGGCGAAATGCTGCCTGCTCACTACTACCCAGCATTCAAAAAATATTCTCATTTTGCAGGTAATTACGGAAATGCTTGGTGGAAACAAGATAAGGAATTTGATAGCTTTAATGGACCTATAATATTGACTACAAACTGTCTAGTTCCTCCAAAGGATTCATATAAAGATAGAGTTTATACTACTGGTGCAGTAGGTTTTGATGGATTAACACATATAACTCTAGATGTTAATGGAAAGAAAGATTTCTCTCAAGTAATTGAGCATGCTAAAGGATGTGCTTCTCCTACAGAAATAGAGACTGGTGAAATAGTTGGAGGATTTGCCCATAATACTGTACTAAGTCTTGCTGATAAGGTTGTAGATGCTGTTAAATCAGGTGCAATAAAGAGATTCTTTGTTATGGCAGGCTGCGATGGAAGAATGAAATCAAGAGATTATTATACTGAATTTGCAAAAACCTTACCAAAAGATACTGTAATACTTACTGCAGGCTGTGCGAAGTACAAATACAACAAGCTTGAACTAGGAGACATTGGTGGAATTCCAAGAGTACTAGATGCTGGACAATGCAATGACTCTTATTCTCTTGCTGTAATAGCACTAAAGCTAAAAGAAGTATTTGAATTAAACGATATAAATGAACTTCCAATATCATATAATATTGCATGGTATGAGCAAAAAGCTGTAATAGTATTATTAGCACTTCTATATCTAGGAGTTAAAAATATTCACTTAGGACCAACTCTACCAGCATTCTTATCACCAAATATAGCTAAAGTACTAGTTGAAACATTTGGAATAGGTGGAATCACAAATGTAGAAGACGATATGAAAATGTTCATGGGAGCGTAAGTCACTTAAATAATGAGCCGTTCTATGTGGTTTTAAATAACCATATGGAACGGCTTCTTTACTTGCAATGACGCGAGATCCTTCGCTACGCTCAGGATGACAGCAAACTTGTCACCCTGAATGAAATGAAGGGTCTCTCTTTTCTTATTTATGCCCTTCCTCTGGCACTATGCAGATAAACTCGAATAGTTCATTGCCAATATTTGAAAACTGGTGCATTGTGTTTGATGGAACATAAGCAAATGAACCTGCTTCTACGTCAATATCTTTCCCATCTAAATGTAATCGACCCTTTCCACTAATTACATAGTTTATATGTGGCCAAGGATGATTGTGTTTTGGAGTATAACCTCCAACTCCAACCTCTAAAATACGCATCACATAACCTTCCCAACCTTCTGTAGGTGACACCAGTGCCTTCATAGCTGCTTCTTTTGCTTGTGGGTTTTCAATTTTCACTGCCTTTACATCATTTTTGTGTGAAACTATCATATTAATAAAACCCCCCTTATATATTTAATATTAATCTTTTTTTACAGGTCTAGGTCCATAATACTGATAATAATCTACCTTTATCCTACCATTAAATAGTTTTCTTTTTTTGTCTGCTTTTTTCCCGTAAAGCTTTTCAAAATCCTCATTTGATGTAATTACATAGATAGACCATGTATCTAATTCTCTAAATACTTTGCCTATTTTTTTATAGAGTTCTTCAACTTCTCTTTTCTCTCCAAGCCTTTCTCCATATGGAGGATTACATATAATAACTCCATAATCATCCTTAATGCTTATTTTAGAAGCATCTTTAACATCAAAAATTATACAATCATCTACTCCTGCTTCATATGCATTTTCATTGGCTGCCTCTACTGCACTAGGATTTATATCCGAAGCATAAATATTAATATCTAAATCCTGCTTTATAGCTTTGAATGCTTCTTTTCTTGCATCCTTCCATAGAGTTTCCCCTATTCTAGGCCACCTTTCAGATGCAAAGCTTCTCTGTAATCCTGGGGCAATATTTTTACCAATCATAGCTGCTTCTATAGGTATAGTCCCAGAGCCGCAAAAAGGATCTAATAATACTCTACCAGAATTCCAATAACTTAAGCTAACGATAGCCGCTGCTAATGTTTCTTTAATAGGAGCTTCTACATTTTTTATTCTATATCCTCTTTTATGTAAGCCATCCCCACTCGTATCTATAGTAAGTGTGACAATATCCTTTAAAATAGAAACTTGAATAGTAAATTTTGGACCATTTTCTTTAAACCATTCTGTCTTATACTTTTCTTTTAGCTTTTCAACTACTGCCTTTTTTACTATGGCTTGGCAGTCGGAAACGCTAAATAGTTTGGAATCTACGGATTTCCCCGTGACAGTAAATTCCCCATCTTCCGTTATCCACTCCTCCCAAGGAAGTGCTTTAGTTCCTTGGAAAAGTTCCTCAAAGGACAATGCTTTAAATTCACCCATTTTTAGTAAAACTCTATCAGCAGTCCTTAACCAAAGGTTTGTTCTAGGTATTGCAGATTCATCACAACTAAAGGTTACCTTTCCGTTTTCTACTGTTATATCCTCATATCCAAGTTGTTCTACTTCTCTTTTCACTACTGCTTCAAGTCCAAATGTTGATGTTGCGATTAATTGTATATTTGCCATCATATCTCTCCTAATATAATTTCCTAATATATATTCTATCAAAAAGAAAACCTTTTTACTAATTAATAAGCGCATACTTTTTAACATTTTTTTGTTTTACTTAAAAACATTTGGGTATATTGTGAATAAATAATTAATAAGTATAGATAAACATAAAAGGAGGCAATTATAGTATGAAGTCATTAGGTCAATTTTTACAGTCTGGAGATTGGAAAGGTGAAAAACACGTTCCAGTAATACATATTCCTGAGAAAGTAAAGGTAGGAGAAGAATTTGAGATAAAGGTTTTAGTAGGTGAAGAAATAGCTCATCCAAATACTCTAGAGCACTATATTGCTTGGATTAAAGTATTTTTCACTCCTGAAGGCACAAAATTCCCTGTAGAAGTAGGTAATTTCAATTTTACTGCTCATGGCGAAGGAGAAGTACATACTGGACCTATAGCCGTTACTAAAATGAAGGTTAATAAATCAGGTACAGTACATGCTGTAAGTTATTGCAACATTCATGGTTTATGGGAAAACTCTGCTGAATTGATAGTTGAGTAACATAAATCAAAAAAACAAATTAAAATCATTGTTTAAAAAAGAACCCTTAATTATTAGGGGTTCTTTTTTATTTTAGCTTTATATAGGTAAGAAATACAATAGAAATATACGCTCACGGTTTCGAATATGAATAATTCTATAGTTCACTCCAATTAAAAATCCTATAACTTGCAAACTCGCTTCGCTCAAACATGCAAGTTACTTAACGGATTTTTTATTTACGTTCACTAAGAATTATAGTCATATTCTGCAAATGTTCGCTTAATATTTCTATTGTATTTCTAGTGTGGATTTATGTATATATGGGAATGCTATAGTTTAATAAACTTTTTATTTTTTTAGAATATGTTATTATAAACAGGAGGAATGCGTATATGCAAAGTTTAGGTCAGTTACTGCAAACTGGTGATTTTAAGAATGAAAAGCATGTTCCAGTAATTCATCTTCCTAAGAAGATACGTGAAGGAGAAGAATTCGAGCTAAAAGTATCTATTGGCGATGAGGTAAAACATCCAAACACTTTAGAGCACCATATTAAATGGATTAAGCTTTACTATCTCAGCGAAGATGGTAAGTTCCCTGTAGAAATTGCTGATTTTCAATTTTCTTCCCATGGTGAAAATGGAGTATTTACGGAACCAGTTGGTTTAACTAATGTAATATTGCATAAGCCTGGATTTATTTATGCCATAGCATATTGTAATATCCACGGGTTATGGGAACACAAAGAAGAAGTTAATTTCAAATAAAAAAAACTTAAATAGCACTTGACAATATATATAAAAATTAATATGATATATGTCAAATCATATTAATCATAGACTATGAAGGTTCTAGTAGTACTTTGTGGTTACAAGCAGAGAGTAGGCTGGTTGGTGAAAAGTCTATAGTACATAGAGTATGAATTACACACTGGAGTCTCAATATGAAAATATTGCGTATGTCATACGATATAATGACTTAAAGACATCTTTTTGATGTAAATTAAGGTGGTACCACGGGTTTTCTCGTCCTTACAGGGCTCAAGAAAACCCTTTTTATTTTTAATAAATTATTGATTAAGGAGGAATTATCATGAATGTATTTGATGTCTTACAGGAAAGAGGGTATATTGCACAAACAACTCACGAGGAAGAAATCAGAGAACTTTTAGGCAAGGAGCCTGTTACATTTTATATAGGGTTTGATCCTACTGCAGACAGCTTACATGTTGGACATTTTATAGCTATGATGTTTATGGCTCATATGCAAAAGGGTGGTCATAGACCTATAGCCTTACTTGGTGGTGGAACTGCTATGGTCGGTGATCCTTCTGGAAGAACTGACATGAGACAAATGCTTACTAAGGAAAAAATAGAACATAATGTGAATAGTATAAAAAAGCAATTAGAAAGATTAATTGATTTCAGTGATGATAAAGCAATATTAGTTAATAATGCTGATTGGCTATTAGATTTAAACTATGTTGATTTCTTAAGAGAAGTAGGTACTCATTTTTCAGTTAATAGAATGCTAACTGCTGAATGCTTTAAGCAAAGATTAGAAAAAGGTCTATCTTTTTTAGAATTTAACTACATGTTAATGCAAGGATATGATTTTTATGTATTAAATGAAAAGTACGGATGTAAAATGCAATTAGGTGGAAATGATCAATGGTCAAACATGATTGCAGGTATGGAGCTAGTAAGAAGAAAGGCTGGTAAGCAAGTATATGCCATGACATGTACTCTTCTTACAAATAGTGAAGGAGATAAAATGGGTAAAACTGCAAAAGGTGCATTATGGTTAGACCCTGAAAAAACTTCGCCATATGAATTCTATCAATACTGGAGAAATATTGACGATGCAGATGTTAATCAATGTCTAAGATTATTAACATTTGTACCTATGGATGAGGTTAGAAGACTTTCAGCTCTAGAGGGTGCTGAAATTAATGAGGCTAAGAAAGTGCTAGCATTTGAAGTAACTAAGCTTATTCACGGAGAGGGAGAAGCTAAAAAAGCTGAGGAAGCCTCAAAAGCACTCTTCGGCAATGGCGGTGATTTAGATTCTATGCCTACAACTGAAATAGAGAAATCTGCCTTTGAAGAAGGATTAGGAATTTTAAATCTTTTATCTCAGATTGGACTTACAAAATCTAATGGTGAGGCTAGAAGGTTAATAACCCAAGGCGGAATATATGTTGAAGATAATCAAATCAACGATCCAAGTGCAATAATTACTTTGAATGATTTCCATGATGATAAGCTAATTGTTAGAAAAGGTAAAAAAATCTACCACCTAATAAAATTAGTGTAAAATAATCTAAACAGGGGACAAAGAGAGTCACACTATCACTTTTCTGTCCCCTGTAATTTTTACATTTTGATTTTAGAAATGCTGCTATGTAGATCTTCTGCTAGTCTAGCTAAATCGTTACTAGCTGAAGCTATCTCTTCCATTGATGCAGTTTGCTCCTCTGTGGCAGCTGATACATTTTGTATTTGCCCTGATACTTCCTTGCTCATGTTTTCCAATTCAGTAGAAGAAGTAACTACATGCTCGCTTCCTTTAGCCACTTGATCTATGGAATCAGCAATGAGAACTATTTGTTTATTAACTCTGCTCACTAAATCTGCAATGTTTTCAAAAGATTTTTCTGTAGTATTAACTATACTTATTCCTTTGTGAACGTTAGCCATACCCTCTTCCATAGCAGCATTAGCTCTTTTTATGATTTCATCATTGTTCACTATGAGTTGGTGAATATCCTCAGTTGCTTTCTGAGATTCTTCTGCCAGTTTTCTAACTTCTTCTGCAACTACAGCAAAACCCCTTCCCTGGTCTCCAGCCCTTGCAGCCTCTATTGCTGCATTTAATGCTAGTAAATTTGTTTGTTCTGCAATATTTTGAATCAGGTTAGTCATATCATCCATCTTCTTTGAACTATTAGTGACTTCAGTTAGTGACTCTTTAACATTGTCTGTGCTCTCTGCTATTTTATTCATTTGTGAAATAACTTCTTTTATATCTTTTCTTCCAACATCGGTTTGTTCATAAGCTTCATTGCTTAAGCTGCTAATTTCTTCTACATTACTATGAACTTCTTGAATACTTGCGGATATTTGCTCCATAGAAGAAGTGATGTTTAGTATCTCCCTTAACTGTTTTTCTGAATTTTGCGCTACTTCTGTAGATGATACAGCTATACTTTCTGAAGCTATTGCTGATTGTTCAGAAGTTGCAGTTAATTCTCCAGAAGATGCTGCAACCTGTTCTGCTAATTGTATAACACCAGTCACAAACCCTCTAAGATTATCTAATATAGCTTGGAAAGCTATTGATATCCTTCCTAATTCATCTTTTCTTTTTAATAGCCTATCCTCTACAGCCCTACTAATATCTAAATTAGCAATTTCTTCAGCACGCTTAGTTATTGCTTGTATAGGCTTTGCAATATATGAGCTAATTAATAGAGAAACTATTATAGCTATAACTGCTGCTGCAATAGAAGTAGTAACCATAGACTTTTTAAGGTTATTTAATTCATGCAACACCTCATCTTCAGGTGCAGTAACTGCAACAGACCAGCCTGTTTTACCTATGGGAGCATATCCATTCATTTTGTTGGTACCTTGAAACGTGTATGAAGCTTGTCCAGTCTCTCCAGCCATCATTTTTTCAAAAAGAGCCGCTAAAGATTTATATTGAGAATCATCCTTCATGTTTCTATAGCTTATTTCATCTGACATGATCAAACTTTGATCGGGATGGGCTATAATATTACCTTCTTTATCTACGATAAAGGCATATCCAGTATCTTCATATTTAATATTGTTAACTATATGGGTTAATCCTTTTGCATCCATTGAGTTGGCAAGTTCTGCATATCTAGCAGTGCTTTTTGCTAGCTCAATTAAGCTTTCATTTGTATTATTTATCAAAGCCTGTCTAGCATTAAAGTAAGCAATTAATCCTAAGCTAACACATATTATAACTATCAATAGTGTTAATATGAAGACAATTTTAGCCCCTAGACTTTTAATAGTAAATGTTTCTCTCCTTTTGTTTTCTCCATGTTCCATTTACATTCCCCCTGAAAGTTTTTTATTGCTAGCTAGAAATATAGTTTAATTTATAAAGGCTGATGGTATAACCAAAAGCCCTATTTCAAAACTTAAATAATTATATACCCCATAGTGAATATATTAACACTATAAAGCCTAAAATATTTATTAAACTTCTATAACGAAATTTATCACTATAATATACTTATGTAGTCCGTAATAAGAAGTTTTGTTAATTGTGTATTATTATATACAAATTAGTAATTATATGTCTATAATATCATATAACTCCATTAATTTCTATCTGTTATTGATAAAACATAAACAACTGTTGACACATTAACGAAATTTAGTTAGAATTCTAATAGTAAGAATTCTAACTATTTCTTTAAGCAGGTGGAAATTATGAGTGAAGTAAAATTAAAGGAACTATATCCTCTTTTTCTTGAGTTTTTACCGCTGTTTCATCAAAAGGTCAGCTGTGCATTTCATAAGAATTGTGATGATTATAAATGCAATAAAAACCAGCATAAAACAATAATGGTAATTGGAAACATGGGTAAAATAACTCCTACTATGCTTGGAAAATATTTAGATTTAAAAAAAGGAAGCCTAACTAGTTTAATCGATTCGTTGGAAAGGATGAATCTTCTTGAAAGAGATATTGACCCCCACGATAGAAGAAAAACACTTCTTAAATTAACAGAGGAAGGTGAAATCTATTTTAAGTCTAAAAATGAGGAACTTGAAGCAAAATTACAACATATGTTCGAAGTACTAACGGAAGACGAGTTAGACACATTTATAAACAGCTTAAAAAACGTAGTTGATACATTAAAGTCATTATAGGAGGTAATGCATGGACAGAGCAAAATTATTAGGTGAAGAAAATATAGGAAAATTGTTACTAAAATTCTCCATACCGGCAATTGTAGGCATGATAGTTAATGCCCTTTATAATATTGTAGATAGAATTTTTATAGGAAATTTTGTTGACTCTTTAGGCTTAGCAGGTATTACTATAGCCTTTCCAATTATGATTATCCTTATGGCTTTTGCAATGCTCATAGGTGTAGGTGCTACTTCATTGATATCTATTAGGTTAGGTGAGAACAAAAAGGAAGAAGCAGAACTAATACTAGGAAACGCCATGGTATTATTTGTGATCTTTTCTATTTCAATTTCCATTCTTGGGTTAATATTTTTAGACCCTATTCTTAAGCTATTTGGAGCAAGCCCACAAGTTTTGCCTTATTCCAGAGAATATTTAAGTATAATATTATTTGGTGCAGTATTCCAAACTATTGGATTTGGAATGAATAATTTTATTCGTGCAGAAGGCAATCCTAAAAGAGCTATGTCTACAATGCTAATAGGAGCTATACTTAATACAATACTTGATCCAATATTTATCATTGTCTTTAATATGGGAATCAAGGGCGCAGCATTAGCCACTATTATTTCTCAGCTAGTCTCAGCAATATGGGTATTGAGTTACTTTTTTGGTAAAAGAAGCTCTCTTGTAGTAAGAAAAGAAAATTGGAGATTAGAATTACCCATTGTAAAAGGAATACTTGCAATTGGTTCTGCTCCCTTTGCAATGCAAGTTGCTGCTAGTGGAATAACTACACTTTTGAATCATAGTCTTAAAACCTATGGTGGTGATTTAGCTATTTCAGCTTATGGTGCAATAAATAGCTTTGCAACTATATTGCTTATGCCTATATTCGGAATTAACCAAGGAGCTCAACCAATTATAGGATTTAACTATGGAGCAAAAAAATATGATAGAGTTAAAAAGACTTTATTGCTTGCAATCATAGCTGCTACTTCAGTAACAATAATTGGCTTTATTGTCACCAGAATATTCCCTACGCAGCTAGTAGCACTATTTAATAGAAAGGATAAAGAACTTATAGGAATCGGTGCTAATGGAATGAAAATATTCTTTACAATGCTTCCACTTATAGGGTTTCAAATTGTTAGTTCCAACTATTTTCAAGCTACAGGAAAGCCAAAACAATCAATGTTACTTAGCCTATCTAGGCAGGTTCTAATACTCATACCTGCTATATTAATATTACCTCGTTTTTTTGGTTTAAATGGAGTGTGGATGGCTGGACCAACTTCTGATTTTTTCGCTTCTCTACTAACAGGTGCTTTTATTTTATATGAGTTGAAAAATTTACAAACAATGCATGATGAAAGTCAAGCTTAACTTAAGTAATTTCAAGTAAAATTTTTGTAGCTGTTTTTATTGATTTTTCATTTTAATTCTTCAGCTAAAACTTGAAACAAAGCTAAAAAGGTTAGAAATTTCAAAAGAATGTTATTCATGAAATTTCTAACCTTTTTGTTTCTGATATTAACTATAGCTTAACTCGAGCAATGCTTTGCTGTAGTTCTTCTGCTAGCTTAGCTAGACTTTGGCTAGCTGAAGCTATTTCTTCCATAGACGCTGTCTGCTCCTCTGTAGCAGCTGACACGTTTTGTATTTGCCCAGACACTTCCTTACTCATATTTTCCAATTGGGTAGAAGAAGTAACTACCTGTTCACTTCCTTTAGCTACTTGATTTACTGACTCAGCTATGAAACCTATCTGTTCATTAACTTTTTTTACTAAATCCGCTATATTCTCAAAGGTTTTTTCTGTAACATTAACTATATCTATTCCCCTGTTAACATTATCCATGCCTTTTTCCATAGCTATATTAGCTTTCTGGATAATTTCATCATTGCTTGTTATCAATTCATATATATCTTCTGTTGCTTTTTGGGATTCTTCTGCCAGCTTTCTAACTTCTTCTGCAACTACTGCAAAACCTCTTCCTTGTTCTCCAGCTCTTGCAGCCTCTATTGCTGCATTTAATGCTAGTAAATTTGTTTGCTCTGCTATATTCTGAATCAAATTAGTCATGTCATTCATCTTCTTTGAGCTATTAATAACTTCTCCTAATGATTCCCTAACATGATTTGTACTATTTGCTATGCTGTTCATTTGAGAAATGACTTCTTTAATATCATCCTTGCCTTTGCTTGATTGGTTAAATGCTTCTTTACTTAAATTGTTGATTTCTTCTGTGTTGCTATATACTTCTTGAATACTTGCAGAAATCTGTTCCATAGAAGATGTAACATCTAATATCTCTCTTAGTTGCTTTTCTGAATTTTGTGCTACCTCTGTAGATGAAGAAGCTACGCTTTGGGAAGCCATTGCTGATTGCTCAGAAATTGCAGTTAATTCCTCTGAAGATGCTGCAACCTGTTCTGCCGAATTCATGACACTAGATATAAAGTTTCTTAAATTATCTAATATAGTCTGAAAGGCTGTAGATATTCTCCCTATTTCATCATTTCTATTTAAGTAGTTCTTATGGATATCTTCGCTAATGTCTAGGTCGGCAATTTTCTCAGCCCGTTTTGTTATTGCAACTATTGGCTTTGAGATAGAAATACTAACTATTAATGAAATTATTATTCCTATGATTGCTGCTATTATAGACGTAATTATACTTGTATATCTCAGACTCTTTAATTCTCCCAATACTTCATCTTCTGGTGCAGTTACCGCAATAGACCAACCAGTATTTCCAATAGGGGCATATCCATTTAGTTTATTTGTGCCTTCAAATTTATATGCAGCTTCTCCTGTTTCACCAGCCATCATTTTTTTAAAAAGGGCTGCTAAAGATTTATACTTAGGATCGTTTTTCATATTTTCATACTTAAATTCATCTGACATAATTAAGCTCTTGTCTCTATGGGCTATAATATTACCCTCTTTGTCTATAATGAAAGCATATCCAGTTCGAGCATATTTAATATCTTCGACGGTATGGTTTAATGCATTTACGTCCTTTGAAGCAACAAGTTCTGCATATTTTGCTGCACTTCTTGCTAGCTGAATTAAATTATCATTTGTATTATTCACTAAAGCTTTACTTGCACCAAAGTACATTATTAAACTTAAACTTACGCACATGATAAGTATTAATAGTGTTAATACTAAAGTTATTTTTGTGTTTAGACTTCTAAGCTGAAATGATTTTGAATTTTTAATTATTTCCTTTTTCACTTTATATGCCTCCTAATAGTATATATTTGTCATTAGGTATTGATTTGATTTTTGTATAAAATATATTATAGCTAGATTTTATTTAGAAATATGCCTATATGATACGATTAGTTAATGATAAAACGATGTGCGAATTTTGGAGAATAATCTAGAATTTGTAAACCATATGTCTAATATTAGCATATAGAAATATGATTTTTCCCTACATGTCATGTTTTTGTCAATGACAATTCATTGCTTTTTAAATGTTTATTAAACAAAAATAGGTATAGATATTAAAGTAATAATTACGCACTTAAAGATTATATTGGGGGTAGTTTTATGGAAAGTGTTTTGGAATTTGGGGAATGTTTAAAAATTATGCTCTCGTCTTTAAATATAACTTATAATCAATTAGCTAGAGGCATAAATGTAGATCCTTCTTTAGTAAGCAGATGGATAAACAATAAAAGAGTTCCTCCCTATAATTCTAATCATATTCAGAATATAGCTAAATATATTTCAAACAGCATAACAAATGGTCAACAGGAGCAAAGTATTACAGAAGTAATATATATGTTTAATAGCAATAAAAAAAATGATAATTTCAAAAAAATGGAGGATAGATTAGAGAATATTTTATTAGTTGTCCAAGAATACTCTATTGAGCGAAGGAAAAGTATAGCAGTGGAAATTAATTCAAAATACTATAAAGCAAATTTCTCAGAAAAAAAATTTGCTTTAGCAAGCAATGGCAGTGACATATTACCCAATAATGATGAAATTAATATGTCGAATTATATGTTGTGCAATGAGTGCGTTGTAGTTGGGCAAAAACATATCTTGTCAAGCATAATAGATGTACTTGATAAAGCCTCTAAAACTAATGGGGAACATTCAGAGCCTATTCTTATTACATTACATAATGGTGCCGAGCTTTTTTTATATAACCAAGATTTCTACAATCTTCTAGAAAATTTTTTCATACAAATTCTTGAAAATAATTGGAAAATAGTTATTACTTTGCTGTTAAAAGACGATATAAAAATTAATTTAAGGACTATAGGCTTTATTCAAAAATTTATTAAATATGAGAATTTTAGAGTTTATTATTTTAATGACATCAGTCGCCATACTAGAGGGACTGATGTCGTTATAGTTCCTAAAATTGGTGCAATAGTATGTTTATGTTTTTTAGACCATTCACATTATTCTTTTGATAATGCCTTTTATTTCAAAAGTCAAACAGCTATTGATGTACTTTTATATCATTATTATAAGTCAGTTTCTTGCTCTTCTCCGTTAATTGTAGATCGCTTTTATAGTAGAGATGTTTTCTTTTGTAAGAGTAAAGCAGAAAACATGGGTAGGTTAGGAAATACGTATTTATACAGTAAAGGAATTGATTCATCAACTGTGCCTATGAAGCTTTATGAAAAATATCTTAAAATGCTTAGTTCAGCCAAAACAGAACTTGATAAAAAAGTTAAATATCATGAAAACAGTTTGCAAACATTTAATTTTAGTGTAAAAGCTTGTACATACAAAAATATCTACATAAAAGAAGACATAGAAAATTTAATAGCTAGAAGGAACTCCCTATTAATTGATGGATATCCTATTCCATTGAAACAAAGCTTAGATAAAATTGATATTGTTGAGTATATTAATCATGTCATATATTTATTAAAAAAGCATGACAATTATGAAATCGCATTGATAAGCAAGAAAAATAAAAATATACTACCAAACTTTTTTTTTGAAACTAAAGGGTTAAGCTCTTTATATATCAGTACAAGCAATTCTTTAGAAAGTACTAAAGCAAATACTTCAAAAAATCAAAAAGTAGCTTTTAGTTTTTTAATTAATGAGCCTATAATTGTTAAATCAGTAAATGAACTCTTTATAGACGCTTGGGGAGCAATTCCTAAGATTAAAAAAGATAAAAAGAATGTAATAGCATGGCTTGAAAATAGTTTGAATAATCTCTTACTATGACTATGTAAATCCTCTGTACAACTAATATTAGGCTTAATTTATAAAAAGCAAGTGAATTCACTTGCTTTTTATAGCTTATGTTTTTTTACTATATTAATAAAATTTCTAATAAATCTAGCAGTCATTCCCCATATTACATAGTCACCATAGACGTAAAAATGTACAGGTTGTTTCCCTTTATGCCAATTATATTTCTTGCCATTTTGTATCATATGATATGGAAATTCATCGTCAGCAATAACTTCTAGCTTTGTATAATGTGTTTCTGGTTCATTGTTTAGGAAAAAATTCAAGGGAACTGTAAATATATGATCTACTTCGTCCTCATTATATTTAATATGATCCACATCTAAATCCTCAAGTATGCCCACAAAGCCATATACTGCGCTGCTAGTAGATACTATGTAATCTAACTCTCCCAATAAGGTTATATTATTAGGATTAATGTTTAGTTCTTCACAAGTTTCTCTAATAGCCCCTTCGCTAAAGCTTTCTCCTATCTCAACTTTTCCTCCTGGAAAGGATATTTCATTTGGTTGCCTATCCAGCTTTTCTGAACGAACTTCAAGTAGAATATTCCATTCATTATCTATAATTGTTAATGGCATTAGTATAGCATAATTATGTAATATTTCCATGGGCTTCCCTTGTCGTTTTTTGAACATTTGTTCAATATAAGAAATATCCAACTAGACCACCTCGTTATAATACTATCATATTTCTTGTTTTACTCCAATGCTACTAAGAAAAGCTTCTAACAAAGTGTTATTAAATCAAGGAAGCTTTTCTTGAAACTCATTGACGGAAAGTGCTTTAAGCAAAAATGCTATAGTAGAACTTTCCTATTCGTTATAAAAATAATAGCAGAGAACAAGTCTCCGCTATATTTTCAATAATTTGCTTTTATTCATATTCCTATTATAACCTTTTCTATGTAAAAAAATAGTTTGTTATAATAGTTCGTCCCCTTCATGCCAATCAATAGGGCATAAACCGCCGGTTTTTAATGCTTTTAGTACTCTTATGGTTTCATCTACACTTCTGCCTATTCCAAGATCATGAACCACTGAGTATCTAACTTTTCCTTCTGGATCAATAATAAATAGTCCTCTAAGAGCAATTCCTTCTTCTTCTATTAACACTCCGTAATCCTTTGAAGCAGTCCTTGTTCTGTCTGATGCCAATGGGAACTTTAGCTTACCTAAATCTCCCTGTATCCAAGCCTTATGAGAATGCTCACTATCTGTACTTATAGCTAAAACTTCTGCTCCAGCAGCTTTAAATTCTTCGTACCTATCACTATAGGCTCTTATCTCTGTCGGTCAAACGAAGGTGAAGTCAAGAGGATAGAAAAACATAACTAACCATTTACCTTTATAGTCACTAAGTTTAACTTCTCCAAAATCCTCACCATTAGGCATAACTGCATTTAGTTTAAAATCTAGAGCTGGTTTCCCAACTATTCTTTCCATTTAGCTTCCTCCTTATGTTTAAATATAATAGTCTTTAATATATTTATTCCCTAATGAATCCTTTTTAAACATAAGGTATATTTGATTCCTTCTTTATTCCCTATTTATGTATTATAATACTTTATTTATTACTCTCTTCGTTTAATTCTTCAACTCTCTGTTTTACCCTAATATAAAGTCTTTCATTTTTTTTCTTCATATTCTCATAATATTTTTTCAAATTTCCATCAAAAGTAAGTGCTTCTCCAAAGGCTATAGTCTCCAAAGCCTGCCTCACTTTATTCACTACATAATTTTCATCCATATTATAGTCATACCTTATTAAATGAGATATAGTTAATGCTAAAGCTTCAACAACTTTTCCCTGCTCAAAATTCTTTGTATTATATTTTGGCAGGTCTTCCCACTCTGGAGGCAAAATATATGTTCCTTCCTCTGTAGCAGATTTCAAAGCTCTTTTTGTAAAACCAACAAGACATTTTCCTCCCATACATTTTCCACATTTAGCTTCTCCTAAACATATGTTTTCAACAGCTTTTTTAATTTCATTGGCCTGAATATATAGAGTAGCAGCAGCCTCTTGCATAGGAAGTCTTTTTCCTAACTTTCTTGCTTTTATAATCGGTTTCAACAGCAAATACACAGATATAGATAAAAGAATAAAGTAAAGTGCAATATTGAATCCTGATAAATAGTTTTTAGGAAGGGTTTGAAACAATTTTAAAGTACCGAAAAATAGAAAAATTCCAGATGAAACAACTTTTATTGCAAATTCAGGAACTTTTTCTCCGATTATGCTTCCCACAAATATTCCTAAGCCACTTGTGGCTAACATTCCAAGTACTGTTCCAAATAAAACAAAAATAGGATAATTTGCATCTGTAGCCAATGTCATTGCCGTAAGCTGTGTTTTATCTCCTAGCTCTCCTACAAAGAATGCTAAGGCTACAGTCAAAACTGGTCCAAATCTTTTCTTAGATTCTTTTTCATCATCGTCTTCTTCGTGGTTTCTTAAGGTCCACAATCCAAATACAATAAACATTATTCCTGCAGCCATTTGTATCTTATCTAATGGAATTACACTTGATAAATAAGAGCCTAAGGCTATGGCTATACCATGATTTAGTGCTGCGCCAATTAAGACCCCTAATAAAACCTTTTGGACCTTGTACTGTGTTGCAAATGTCATTGCTAATATTTGTGTCTTGTCTCCCATTTCTGCCGCAAAAATAAAGAAAAAAGCCTTTAAAAGTTCCCTTACCATTTATGTACCTCCTTAATTTAATACGGTAATTATAAAAAAGGCTTCTATCGAGGTGTTATATGGTAGCCTTTTTTGAAACTCATTTACGGAAAGTTCTTGGTATAAGTCATTAAAGTAGAACTTTCCTATTCGTTATAGAAAACGAGAGTATTATGCGCTCTCGTTCTTTCTTACTAATAGTTCTTCTATTTTTTCTGCTGGAACTGGTGGACTATAGTAATACCCCTGAATAATATTGCCACCATTAGATTTGATGAAATCCAGCTGCTCTTTAGTTTCAACTCCCTCAGCTACTGAGCTAATTCCCAGCTCGTGTGAAAGATTTAATATTACTTTAGCAATAGCCCCATCATCCTTTTCTGGATAACCTTTTATAAACTCTCTATCTATTTTTATAAAATCGAATGTTAAATCTCTAAGATATCCTAGAGATGAATATCCAGTGCCAAAATCATCAATAGATATTGAAACACCTATACTTTTTAGGGAACTAAGCTTTTTATTTATTTCTTTTATATTTTCAGCCAATGTACTTTCTGTTATCTCAATACCTAGATACTTCCCTTCTAATTCACATTCTTTTAATATTTCTTCAATCTCATTGATAATGTTAGCATTATTAAATTGAATGGGAGATAAATTTACCGAAATAGGAATTACCGGAAGTCCTTTTTCTTGCCACATTTTGTTTTGTTTGCAGGCCTCTATCATAACCCACTTCCCAATATCATTGATTATACCTACTTTTTCTGCAATAGGTATAAAAACAAATGGTGGCACCTGCCCAAGCTCACTACTATTCCATCTCACTAGAGCTTCCATCCCAATTATTTCATCAGTATTGGGATCAATTTGTGGCTGATATAAAAGTCCTAATTCCATATTGTCAATTGCAGTTCTTAAAAGTGTCTCTATTTTTACATCTTTTTGAAGCTTTTCTCTTATAATTTCACTATAGTATACATAGTTTCCACTGTTGTTTTTTGCAGCCCAATCTGTTGATAAATTTATATCTTCAATTATATTGTTAACATTATTATGTTTATCTGTAATAGGTAATATTCCAATTACAATGTTGATAAATACTATTTGGGTATCACAGCTAAAACCTATATTAATTACACTATTTAATTCTTCAACAATATCATTTAAATTATGTGTCTTTGATTCAAATGTCCCAAACACCATGAAATCTTCTTTCCCAGTTCTAAATAAGGTTCCAATGCCATTAAAAACTAGCTCAACTCTATTAATCATATTTACAATAACTTCGTCCATTACCCTATAACCATAGCTTGCAACAATTTCATTGTAATTTGTAATTCTAAATAATATCAGAAATTTCTCTTCGCCTATTACCTTCTTAAAGCTTATCTCTTTTTCTAAAATTTCTTTTAAATATTTTTCATTAGGAAGGCCTGTAAGCAAGTCATATTTCTCTAATCTGTCTAATTGTTCTTTTTTCCTTATGTCAGTTATATCTTGATATATTCCTATGTAATTAGCGTGTTTACCTCTACGTCTCTTAACTGCGGCTATAGTCAAATGCTTAGGAAATATTTCACCACTTTTTTTCCTATTCCATATTTCTCCCTGCCACATTCCACTTTCTTTAATAGTTTTTTTCATCTCTTCAAAAAACTTCTCATCGTGAATTTCTGAGTTTAGAAAAATAGGGTTTTTATGTAGAATTTCTTCTAGATTAAATCCAGTAAGTTCTTCAAAGCTATTGTTTGCATAGATGATCTTTTTTTCATTATCTGTAATTATGACTGCATTCTTCAAATTTTCAAATATTATTTTCCCAATCATAATCCTGACGTGATCTTTTCTTTTGTTGTAAAGAAGTAATAGTAAAATCATGACTACAATTATAGTTATTAAGTTTTGAATGACCTGAAAGTTAATTTTATTTGCACTTAGTATAAGGTTATTTATCATTATTACTCACTTCCTTTACATCTAAGCTAAAACGACCTTAGACACAGGCTTTAGACATGTATATTTTACTACAATTTTCATCTTATTTCCACATAAACAATTTTAATAAAAGCAATTTCTTCTTTTAAATCCTAAACAAAAAGAATCCTTTTTAATAATAGGACTCTTTATAGATTCTGCATAAAAACATAAGAGAGAACTTTCCTATGGGTTATAAAAAAGTTTCTATCATTTCAATATGCTCTTCTTCTTCATGAATAATTCTAGTTAAGGCTTTGTAGCTGTTAGTTTCAGTATCCTCTTTTTTCCTTACCAATAGCCCTTGTATTCTAATAACAAGAGCTAGGTTCTTCTGCTCAAATTTTAAAGCACTGATCAGAAGCTGTTTTACATCATCAGCCTCAGAATAAGTTAATCCTCTTCTAAACTCAATAATAACTTTTGATATAGTATCATAAATATCAAAATCAATATGTATATCTTCTAAGTCTGATATCTCTCTTTTAATTTTTTCACATACTTCAATATGTCTCTCTTCTTCTCTCACAAATACGCCTGTCGCTAGCCTTACACGCTCACTTATGTTTGGACTTTTCTGTAGCATTTTATAAAGTTCCAAAGACTTTTCTTCAATCTCAATTATCTTGTCTATTATATCTAAAATTGTATACATTAGATGGAATCCCTTCCTTAGTTAATTTAATATATTTGATTATAGCACAATTTTTCAACATTTTTAAGTATTTTTCAATGTTTTTCGACAATAATTAACTATCATAAATTTCTTAATCAGCTACATTTACTTTCTCTGTCTCTAATAGCCTATTATAATTATTTATAATACATCATCCTCCTAATTTTTTCTATTGATATTTTTATAATTTTCTGGAACAATTAATTGTAATATTAAATAAGGGGATTATAAATGAAAATAAATATATTTTTTAAAGATGATAGCATAATAGTAGTTGAAAAGCCTCCTAAAGTGCCTTGTCAAAGTGATAAGACTCAAGATAAGGACTTAATGGATATTTTAACTAAACAGTTAATGGAAGATGGTACGAAAGAACCGTACCTAGGCCTTGTACATAGACTTGATCGCCCTGTAGGTGGAGTACTAGTTCTTGCAAAAACTAAAGAGTTTAATAGAGCCCTATCGAAGCAAATATCTGAACAGGGTTTTACTAAAGAATATCTTACAATAGTCTGTGGTAAACCTATAGTCTCACACAATGAATTAAAAGATTACATGAAAAAGCTTGTAACCATTAATATGAGCAAAGTGGTACCTAAAGGCACAAAAAATGCTAAAGAGGCTATTTTACAATATAGTCTCATGGAAACAGTAAGTACTAGTGAATATGGAGATATTAGCCTTCTTAAAGTTAATCTTAAAACAGGACGGCATCATCAAATAAGGGTTCAACTTTCTAATGCTGGACTTCCTATATGGGGAGATAATAAGTACAATAAAATTTTTGTTAAAAAGAAGGAATGGACTCAGATTTCTCTTTGGGCACATAAAGTGGCTTTTAGACATCCTGTGACTAAAGCTTTAGTTAGTTTTTCTAGTTTGCCTTATGATGAATATCCATGGAATCTTTTTAACATTAGCAATTGAAAATATAGTGCCCTTTACACCAACATTAATTTGGTTTAAAGGGCATTATTTAGGGGGTTTTAGACATCAGAACATGTGTTTTTAATTTAACTCCAAAAACTTTTCAATTTCATCTGGAGGTATAGGTTTGCTATAATAAAATCCTTGAGCTTTATTGCAACCATTTTCTTTCAAAAAATCCAGCTGTTCTATAGTCTCTACACCTTCTGCTACTACTTTTAAGTTCAGCTCATTAGCAAGAAGTATAATGGCTTTTGCAATTGCTTCGTTTTTAGTGTTTAAGTTTATATCTTTAATAAAGGCTCTATCAATTTTTAGTTCATCTACACTCATTTCTTTTAGTTTATATAGGCTTGAATACCCTGTTCCAAAATCATCTATAGATATATTTACTCCTAGTGCTTTTAACTTTCTCAGGGTTTCAAGAGTATATTCTATATCCATAATTGCTATTGATTCTGTAATTTCTAAAACTAAACAATTTGGATTGATTTCAGATTCATTGATTATTCTTAATACAGTCTCAGCAAAATTCAGTTGTTGAAATTGTTTTGCCGAAATATTAACAGAAACTGTTATAGGCTTGTACCCTTTATTCATCCAAGCTTTATTTTGCATACAAGCAGTTCTTAATACCCATTCACCTATTGGAATTATTAATCCTGTTTCTTCAGCTAATGGAATAAACCTTGCTGGACTCACAAGGCCTTCTCCAGATCTTTCCCATCTTATAAGAGCTTCCAAGCCAATAATAGTTCCTGTACCTATATCCATTATCGGCTGATAAAATAATCTAAGTTCGTCATTTTTCTCAGCTTGTCTCAGTTGATTTATCAAAATTAAATTATCCATTTCTTTTTCACTTAATTCTTTTGTATATATGTAATAGCTATTTCCTCCATTGTTCTTGGCTTTATACATAGATATGTCAGCATTTTTCACTAAGAACTGGATTGTTTTCCCTGCCTCAGGATAAGTAGCTATACCTATACTTGCGGTTAAAAATAGTTCATAGGCAGATAAAATAAAAGGATTTTTGAAATCTTCTATAATTTTATTAGCTAGTTTAACTACTTCATCTTCACTTTTTATTTCTGGAATTAATATAAGAAATTCATCTCCACCAACTCGTCCTAAAACATCTGATTTTTTTATAAGTTTACTTATTCTTTTCCCTACTAAATTCAACATTTTATCACCAATATCATGTCCTAAGGTGTCATTTATGTGCTTAAATCTGTCTAAGTCAAAATAAAGCAATGCAAATCTGCTTTTTTCCTTGGTGGCTTTAGCAATGCACTCACTTAAGGTTTCCATCAAGAAAAGTCTATTAGGTAAAGATGTGACATTATCATAATAGGCAAGATTATGTATTTTCTTTTGATGTAAAAGTAAATCCTTGTTAGCCGACTGTAGTTCTTTAGTTCTCTTATTAACTTCTGCCTTCAATCGCTTATTCCATACAATAAAAAGACCGATTATCAAGATAACTATACTAGCTGCTATAATGATTGCTTTTATATAAACTTTAATAACTTCTTTCCTGTCAAAAATCTCTTCTCCAAACCATTTTTTATATATTTTGTCATATGTCCCGTTTTTCTTAAGGCTTTCTAAACCTTGCTCTAAGGTGCTAATTAGATTTTCATTTCCTAGGTAAGTAGCAGGACCATATTCTGATGCCCTCAAAGGCTCTCCAACAATCTTTACCAAATGAGACTTCTTTAACTTTTGAAGATAATACAAGCCAGTAAGTTTGTTTCCAACGTATGCATCTGCTTCTCCATTTAGTAAAGCTTCCACAGCTTGCTTTTGATCCTTTTTAAGAACCAAAAAAGAACCAGGTATACCTCTTATAATCTCATAATTTATATCTCCTTCTTGAAGTGCTACCTTTACCCCTGAAAGGTCATCTATTCCTGTGATTATACTAGTATCCTTCATTACAAAGATTGCTTGGGAATTGATTACTGTAGGACTTACAAATAAAAACTTTTTCTCTCTATCCTTCGTCTTAGAAATTCCTTGTATAACGTCTATTTTTTCCCATTCGAGGGCTTCTAAAGCCTCACTCCATTTCATAGGTATAAGCTCAATGTCTATTCCCAATTCAATAGACAAAGCATTCATTATATCAACATTGAAGCCCTTATATATTCCATTTTCGTCTATATATTCATAGGGAGGATGATTGTTGTCGCCTGCCACACGTAATACAATTGAATCATCATATAAAGCCTTTTGTGAATTCTTATTTAACGTAATGAAAAATAATACAACAACTACTGAAAAGCAAATTATTATTTTCCTTCTCACTTAATAGTCTCCTCCCTATTATATTTTTTTATTAACTTCTGCATAATTTTACAAATTCCTTCAAAATATTTTATTTCTATTATAACATATTTGGAAAATTATTCTTTAGGAAAAAAGTAATATTTAGTAATTTTATTTATAAATAAAAAAATGCTAACCAAAAAGCTGGTTAGCATTTTTTATAACGAATAGGAAAGTCCTACTTTTGCTTATATTTATTTAAAGGACTCGTTATGACCTTAATGAGTTTCAAGAAAAACTACCTCTAATGTTTCGTTAGAAGCTTTTCTTAAATTTCTTGAATATTTGATTCCCTGCGAGACATTAAGGTAAAAAGCCCTCCAAATAACAAATTAAAGTAGAAAGTTATTATCCTCCACACTAGTACAGCAATACCAATGATTTTTTTGCCAAAAAACATACTAAAAAACATATAGAAGCTTCCTTCTGCACCACCGCTAGCCCCAGGTATAGGGATAAAAGATGTTATCATAACAACAAATGCTTTAGCAGCAATCATATTATCTATGGAATCACCTACTAAACCAAATGCTCTATAAATAAAATAAGGTATTATAAAAAACGACATTAACTGGACCATAGTAAGTACAGAAGTCCTAAAGATCAACAGAGGATTATTTCTTATAATTACAAAACTGTCACGAAACAATATTAGTTGTCTTTCTGTTTTTTCTACTAACTTGTCTGAGTCTTTTATAATCTTAAGTTTTTCTAACATCTTACAAAAAAACACTAATACAGAATGAGCAAAATTCATGTAGGATGAAAGTAATATTAAAAAAACTATAACAGCAGTGTTGACAGCAAAGCCTAATGTTGCAAGATGTGTAAAGTTTGATAATCTAGATTTAAAAAATCCTAGCTTAAAAACAAGTATCACAAAAGAATAAAGAGTTAAAACTGATTGATATATTATAAATTTTCCAGTTAAAATAGAACCTGCTACTCCTATCTTTACTCCACTTTTTGATAGCTCATATGCCTGGGCAGGTTGCCCCCCAGTAGCAAAAGGAGTTATTGAATTAAAGAATTGACCAGTCATAGTAACTTTAAAAGAATCTCTAAATCTGATATTCGCCTTCAATGAACTTGCAATCATATGAAGTACTTTAGCCTCTAAAACCCAATAAATTATCATAGCTATAATAGCGAGGATAATCCAATATGGATCCAACATTAATAATTGCTCCTTCAGCTTATCCAAGCCATTAGCTAAAGCAATATAAGCCAGTACACCTATACTAAAAACTAAACCTAGTATCAATTTAAATAGATTTTTTTTCATATTTCTTACCCCAGAAACGTCTTGTTTTTAAATCCTTACTTATGTTGTCGTAAAACTCCTCCCATAGATACAGCACATGCTCCTTTGAGTAATATAAACTTCCTCTTATTGAGTTCTTTTTTGCATTCTTATAAAAATCCTTGTTGTTCTTTAGATTGTACAATATTTCTTCAAATCTTTTATTGTCCTCTGCCCTTAAATAATAATCAAAAAGTATATTCTTATAAATATCAATATCTCTTAAAATAATTGGTATATGACAATTCATAGCTTCTAAAATAGACATTGGAAATAGCTCATTGTATGATGGCAGAAAAAAAGCATCTGACATATTATATACTGAATTCATGTCAGCACGTTCTACGATACCAACAAATTTTACATTATTAGGCGGAGAATCTACTATTTCCTTTAGTTCTTTATATCCACATGTAATCTTTCCAAATGAAAAACCCCCTGCCCATACAAATTGGACATCAGGCATATTCTCTGCGATTTTTACAAAATCAAGTACTCCTTTTCTCGTCTGTACTTGACCTACTCCTAGTACAACGAATGCATCATTGTCTATATTGTATTTTTCTCTTACTTTATTCTTTTCACTTATATTGTAAGGATAAAAATCTTTAGATGAAACAAAGTTAGGTATATAAGTTATCTTATTTCTATCTATTCCATATTCGCATAGTTTGTCTATGAAATAAGGGTTTACTGTAACTAGGTAGTCCATTCTATTATAGAAAGCAATCATATATTTATAGAAAGCCTTTTTAAAAAGTATTGGCATGTCCAAGCTTTCTTCTATAGTCTCAGGTAGAAAATGAACGTATCCAACTGTCTTTCCTGAAATTTTGGCAAAAGGCAATGTTAAAAAATGCTTAAAATCTACAGTATGATAATGGGTAATGTCAGAGAATTTGAACTTATTTATCTCTATCTTATATTTATCTGATAAACCATTTTTAACAAGATTGACTTGTTCCTTGTAAGCAGAAGCTACCCCTTGACCCTTTACTTTTTCTGCAGATGATAACATATTTATTGTAGTCATAAACATCACTCCAATAACTTTTTTATAATAATAATTTAGTCTTAAAATTTCAAAAAAATACTTCAAAGCTATGGCCTATTAATATATATTTAACAACTCCGTATTATGATTATACCCTGTATTTATTACATTTAGTACAATATAAGTATTAAAAGTTTATTAAAAAAATCAGTGAATATTATAAAACACTGATTTTTTAGTTATTAATACTGTCATCTTATTTTTCTTAAATCAGGACTAAATTAAATTATAATAATTTAACTCCATTTTTTATAATTTCAATTTTCCTCTCTTTTAATAATCTTCCTATAACTTTTTTATATGCACCTTTGCTCATGTTGAGCTGATTTTTTATTTCTTCCGGCGAACTATTATCATCTAGCATTAATACGCCACCATTTTTAATCATCTTTGTAAGTACACGTATGACATCCTCATCTGTTTGAATCTGACCTTTTTCTCTTAGGCTTAAACCTAACTTTCCATCTTCTCTTACCTTAGTCACTCTAGCTTCTATTTTGTCTCCAATTCGATAAGTCCAGTAGAGTTCATTTTTAGGTATCATTGCATCATATTTATTATCTACTGCTACAAAGGCCCCCATATCCTTATTTATTCTATAAATTACTCCACAAACTTTGTCATCTACTTTATATGGTGAGTCGCTAGTTAGAATTCTATTGACTTTCATTGTTGCACAAAGTCTATTGCTTTTATCTACATACAAGCCTACTAAGTATTCTCTACCTTTTTCTACTTTTCCTATTTGCTCTCTAAATGGTAATAACAAATCTTTTTCTAATCCCCAGTCTAGAAAGGCTCCTATTCTAGTGGTTTCCACTACTCTAAGTACATTTATCTCGCCAACTACAATCTTAGGTCTGTTTGTTGTTGCTATTATCCTGTCCTTTGAATCTCTATACACAAATACTTCTATTTCGTCTCCTATTCTGATACCTTCTGGTGCTTGCTTAATAGGCAATAAAATATCATCATCTGTTTTGTTATTTCTTGAATTTAAATACAAGCCAAATTCTGTTTTCCTAATGACCTGTAGCTTTTGAATTTTACCTAAATCTATCATTTATTCGTCCTCCTAAATGCTAAAATATTAATCTGTTATTAGTATTTCCAAAATTCTTTCAAAGAGTTCTTGTTAATTTAACCTAATTATAATTCAATTTTGAAGTAAACTCCACTTTTATTTTAAGCCAAGCAATATATTGTATAAATAATAAGCTAAACTAAAGATCTGAAATTCATAAAGATAATGAATAAAAATCTGCTACTTCTAAAAATAGCAGACTTTTTATCAACTTATGCAGTTCTAATGACTTTTCTTTGCCAATGCCCTCTTTTATAAACTGAAAACCCATATAAACACACTATTAAGTTGCTAAAACTCATAGAGAACCATATTCCAGTAGGTCCTACATTAGTAAAATGCTTGAATAGCAATATCATCGGTAATCTTACAAACCATAGTCGACCAACTTCCATAGCCATTGAATATTTAGTATGCCCAGAACCCTGAAATATTCCTTGAAATATACTAAACAAACCCATAAGCGGCATTGAAGCAGTAATATATCTAAGATAATTAACTCCTTGAGAAATAACTTCTAAATCATCTTTAGATTGCATAAAAAAGTTTACTATTTCTTTATCCTTCCATAGCAATAAAATACAGCCTACTACCGAAAATGATATTGTAAGTTTTATAGACTTTATAAAAGCTTCTCTCACTCTATCTATTTGATCCGAGCCAAGGTTTTGCCCCACAATAGATGTGAGAGCAGCTCCTACCCCCATTGCCGGTTGCATTATTAGTGATGTTATCCTATTAACCATGCCAAAAGCAGCCATAGTAGCAGTTCCGTAAGATGCAATGAAGCTATTAAGAACTATAAATCCTAAAGATGCTCCAGATTGACCTATGGAAGAAGGTAAACCTACGCTAATTAATCTTTTAATAATATCCTTGTTAAACTTGAAGCCTTTTAATCTAGGCTTTACCATCATGGAAGATTTCATCAATATGTATATTCCTACTATAGAAAGTAAGGCTTTTGAAATCAATGTAGCAATAGCTGCCCCTGCAATACCCATATTAAAAGTAAATATGAAAATAGGGTCTAATAATACATTTAATACAGCACTAATTCCACTTAGTACAGTTGGAATCATAGTGTTTCCTTGTGAGTTCATGATTGAGTTAAAGTTAAAAAATAAAAACATAAATGGCATATCTAGAAAAGTAATTTTCAGATAAATATCGCTGTATTTTGCAAGGTCCCCTGTTCCACCCATTAATTTTATTATATAAGGGCTTGCAAAATATCCTATGACGGTGAAACATATAGAAACTATTAAGGACAATACAATAAGTTGACTAGAATATTTGTTTGCTTCTTCATATTCTGCTGCTCCAATTAGTTGTGACAGCAAGGAAGTACCTGCTATAGCTATTCCAATTCCTAAAGATATAAACAAAAAATTCACTGGCCAAACAAAAGCTGTAGCAGCAAAATACACAGAGCCTAGTTTGCTAACCCAGACTCCATCTGCCAGGTTATAAAGTGTTTGAATTAGATTATTTATCATAATTGGTAAAGATAAAGTAATAATTACTTTATAAATGTCTCCACTAAGTATAAGCTCTCTTCTCTCCTGAGTATTCATCCATGTCCCCCTTATGATTAATTGATAATACATATCATAATGATTATACCATTATATGGGGCTACTTGAATAGTCTTCTTAGGCACTATATTAAACCTAAGATTCTAAAAATAAAGCTTCTTTCTAGCAAAATTATTAAATAAAGCTAGAAAGAAGCTTTTATAGTTTATAATACTAATTAGTTGTGAATACAGCAATTGTTTGCTGCTAAAGCTGCTTCAAATACTGATTCTGATGTTGTCGGATGTGGATGAATTGTTTTAATAATTTGATCTACTGTAAGACTATTAGTTATTGCAACAGAAATCTCATTAATTAGGTCTGTAGCATTTGGTCCAATAATTGAAGCGCCTATTACCTTTCTGGTTTCTTTGTTTACAATGATTTTAACAAACCCTTCGGTAGAGCCTAATGTTAGGGATTTTCCATTTGAAGCAAATGGAAACTTTCCAATATCTACTTCTATATTGTTCTTAATAGCAGTAGCTTCGTCTATACCTACACACGCAATTTCAGGATCTGTAAATATGGCACTTGGTACTACTGAATAGTCCATTATGCTTTCTTGTCCCATAATATTCATGGCTGCTACCACGCCCTGAGTAGAAGCGACATGTGCTAGTTGAATATTACCTGTTACATCACCTATAGCATATATATTATCTACATTTGTTCTCATTTTGTCGTTCACTTTTATAAATCTCTTGTTTTCATTTAATTCTATCTCAGCTTTTTCTATGTTCAGACCTTCAAGGTAAGGCTGTCTGCCTATTGACACAAGAACTTTGTCTGCAGATATATGCTTACTTTCATCATTTTTGGAGAAATTAACTATACATCTTCCGTTTTCGTCATCCAAAATTTCTTCTACCTTTGAGCCAGTATATATGTTAATTCCTCTACCTTCTGCAATAGACATTATTTCACTAGAAATATCCTCATCTAGTCCAGGTAATACCCTATTCATATATTCAACTACCCATACTTTTGTACCAAAGCTGTTGAATATAAACGCAAATTCCATTCCTATGACGCCGCCACCGATGATAACTAATTCTTTAGGCAGCTCTTTAATCTCCATTATACTTGTACTATTAAGGACATTTTTAGATTCTATACCAGGTATAGGTAGATTAGCAACAGTTGAGCCTGTAGCTATGATAATATATTCCGTATTAATAGTAGTTTCCTTAAATTTATCTTTTACAAGTATTTTGTTTTTGTCTATTATTTCACCAATTCCTGTTATGAATTTAACATTATTTTTTTCAAGTAAGTAGCTAATACCATTTGATAATTCAGAAACTATTCTATCTTTTCTAGATATTACTTTTTTCATATCTATTCCATAATTTTCAGCAAAGCATCCATAGCTGTCTGCTTCTTTAATATTTCTGTAAACCTCTGCAGAACGTACTAATGCTTTTGTAGGAATACATCCTCTATTTAGACAAGTCCCACCAACTTTATCTTTTTCAACAACTACTACATCTGCTCCTAGCTGAGCTAGTTTTATGGCAGCTACATAGCCTCCAGGACCAGAGCCAATAATTGTTACCTTAGTATTTATTTCTTCTTTTTTAGGAGCCATCATGCCTTTTATATAGTCAAAGGATGGTTTAATGTCTTTTTTTACTTCAACAATTTCTCCATCAACTACAGCTACAACTTGTCCTACTGTAACCATATCTCCAACTTTAACATTTATCTCCTTTATTAACCCCTTTGCTTTCGGAAAAATATCTGAGGATTTTTTATTTGCCTCTATAGAAAATAATGGTTCATCAGGGCCAATGCTGTCACCAGCCTTTTTATATACCTTCATTATTTTTCCTTTTGCTGCTCCACCTAATAACTTTTCAATCTTAATATCTATACTAATTTTAATCGCCCCCCTATCATAGAAGCATTGTCGGAAAACCTTTTCAAGCTTGTCCTACAGAAATATTATTGGAAATCTTTTTCAAACTCGTCAATGCAGTCTTTTAATAAAGTAGTTGAGTAAGCCATTGATGGGCCTCCACCAAATGCTACAGCAACCATTGCAGCTTCTAGCATTTCTTCTCTAGTTGCACCTGCTTCTAATGCCTTGAAAGCGTGGAAAGCTATGCAGTATTCACATCTGTTATAAACAGCTATTGCTACACTGATTAGCTCTTTAGTCTTTACATCTACTGTCTTTGGTTCATAGCTTGCGCCTAAAAGATTCATAAACGCATCAATATGTGTTGGATTAGTTTCACCTACTGTTTGTAGCCCATTCATAAAATCATTTAATAATTCTCTTGGACCTTTACTCATTTTTTTATTCCTCCTTAAATATAAAATACTTGCTATACTAATTATTAGCATAGCAAGTATTTGTTAAAAAATCAACAGTTTTTTTGAAAAATCATTCTATGTTTGACAACATTTTATCTATTACTTTCAAGAATGTTGATATTTCTTCATCAGAAATACCTTCAGTAAACACTTGTGCCATTTTTTCCCCTTCTGGCAATAAGTCCTCTCTATATTTTTTACCTTTGTCTGTTAGTATTAACTTGGTAATTCTTCTGTCGCTTATATGTTTTTGTCTTGTTACATATCCTTCTTTTTCCATCCTATCGATTAATCTAGCTACAGAAGATTGTTTTATGTCCATTAAATCTCCTAATTCTTTTTGATTTAGTTCATCATATTCGCCTAAATAATACAGCGCAATCCACTGAACCCTTGTTATTCCTACTTTCAGAAGTCTCTCATTAAATGCTTCTGCTAATTTTTTCCCTGCCTTATTTGTAATAAAACCTACACAAGCATCTAAATTAAACAAACAACTCACTTCCCTTATACACTCCTTCTGCTTAATAATTTTGATAACATTATCTGTTTTTCACTTCAGCAAAACTCATCTTTGGCTAATTATGTGTTGGACATTTCCAATTATTATTATATATGATATATATACCATTTTTCTATAGCAAACTATGTTTTATTTTATTTTTATTTTATTTTCATTTGGATATGGTAAATAATAAAAAATTATTTAAAAATACTAAAAACTAGATAATAATATCTTTATAGTGGTATATATTGAAGAAGGAAGGTGATGAAGTTGAAAACTTTTAAAGAATATAGTCTTGGGGGACTAGAACTAAAAAATAGAATAGTTATGCCTCCCATGTGCATGTACTCATCAGATGATTCTGGACATGTTAAAGACTGGCATGTTGTACATTATGTG
The DNA here is from genome assembly GCA_964619895.1 of uncultured Clostridia bacterium. Classification (GTDB taxonomy): domain Bacteria; phylum Bacillota; class Clostridia; order Tissierellales; family Proteiniboraceae; genus Proteiniborus. The sequence goes on from CAZUFW010000001.1 coordinate 56,472, forward strand.
ACTAGGGCCATTGGCGGTGTGGGATTAATTATTGTAGAAGCCACTGCAGTAACTCCAAACGGCAGAATATCTGGTAAGGATTTAGGTATATGGAGTGATGAGCAAGTACCTGGCTTAAAATCAATAGTAGACGGATGCAAAAAACATGGTTCGAAAGTTGCAATACAACTAGCCCACGCAGGAAGAAAGTGTAATGCCGAAGGCGAAATCACTGTAGCTCCTACTTCTTATAATTTTAGCGAATCCTATAGAATTCCAAAGGAATTAACAAAAGAAGAAATAAAAGAAATTGTAAAAAATTTTAAAAATGCAGCAAAAAGAGCAAATGATGCGGGCTTTGATGCTATTGAAATACATGGAGCCCACGGTTATTTAATTCATGAATTTTTATCTCCTCGTTCTAACATGAGGCAAGATGAATATGGCGGAAATGTCGAAAATAGAACTAGGTTTTTGAAAGAAATAATTTCAGCTGTTAAGGAAGCATGGCCTAAGAAAAAACCTCTACTTCTTAGAATATCCGCTGATGATTACTTAGATGGTGGACTTAATATCAATGAAATGGTTAAAATAATCAACTTAGTAAAGAATGATATCGACATAGTTCATGTTAGCTCTGGTGGATTAGAAAATGTAAGCATACAAACATATCCAGGATATCAAGTTAAATACTCAGAAATAATAAAGAAGGAATGTAATATCCAAACAATAGCTGTAGGTTTAATTAATGAATATGATCAAGTAGAAGAGATACTCATGAATGATAGAGCCGATTTAGTTGCTCTTGGCAGGGAGCTTTTAAGAAATCCATATTGGGTACTATTAAATGCTTATGAAAGAGATTTTGATATAGATTATCCAAAACAATATGAAAGAGGATTTTAGGAGACTAGGGAAACCTAGTCTTTTAAAATTCTCTCATTATTGGCAAATTCTTTACTGACGTTCAGGATGACAAAAGCTAACTTTTGCATCAGACCTAACTATTAGCTCTCTGTTGTTAGACTTTTAGCTTCTTCTAATAATAAATTAATAGCAGCATATAACTGCTGTACACTACTGTTAATATTTCTTATGGCTTCTGCCTGATTTCTGGTAATAGAATTTATTTCATTAATTATCTTACTTTGTTCTGCTGATGTCTCTTTAATTCCTTTAAGGATTTCTTCTATTTTTTGAATTGATTCAGAGCTGTTTAGGGCAAGCTTTCTTATTTCTTGGGCAACTACGCCAAACCCTCTGCCTTCCTGTCCAACTCTAGCAGCTTCTATAGCCGCATTTAGTCCTAATAGGTTTGTTTGCCCTGCTATGTTTTGTATGAACTTTAATATTCCATCAGTTTCTTCTATATGTACATTAGACTCACTTGATTTCACCAATAATCTATTAGTTACATCAAAAAGTTTTTCTGAACCCTCATCAATTAATAGTGAAGATTGTGTAAGTTCTTCTAGTCCACTGGATAATTCCTCAGCTAAAGATAATAGTTTTTCTTGCTTATCAATTGAGATAACAAAAGAAACCGCACCGATTATTTTATTATTTTCCTTAATAGGTATTCCACATGCAATATAAGGAAAGCCAAAAATATCTGCTGAAACCTTGTTGATAACTTTTCTACCTTTTTTCATACATTCTGCTACGACAGTACCTTCTGGAATAGGTTCCCCTTCATTAACTAGCTGCGGAACTTGATTGCCTTTTACAAAAGTTAAATACTTCTCAGTGTCCGTTACAGTAACCCCTATATCATCTATAGTTAGGCTATTTAGGTACGGAGCTATTTTTACAAAACAATCCAATAGATTTGACAAAGCATACACCTTCCTTTAACAAATTTTAGGTTAAAAGAATTATATCAAAAAAAGTAGAAAAATGCATTATTAAATATTTTTAGCTTATTTAGAATTTTTTACATGTATAATATTGCTCAGCCTAAGTTACACTTAGTTTTAATATAGAAAAATGAAGTCATTATATAAGAACAAAATAATAATGAACAATCTAAAGTACTTCAAATTAGTTTTTTAGTTTATACAGGTTTTTGATATACTATTATTAATATACATGGAGAATTACAAGGAGGCAAAAATGAAAAATCTTGATTTTATTTACAAAAGGCATAGCGTTAGAAAATTTAAGAACGAAGATGTGCCTGTAGAAGATATTAGGGAGATAATTAAGGCAGCTACATATGCTCCGTCGGGAAAGAATCTACAAAACTGGCATTTTGTCGTTATTAAAAACAAAGAAAAAATTAAAGGAATAGTTTCTACTATTGAGAAAAAGGCATATGAATTAACAGAGTCTGTAAAGGATAAGGAGCTAAAAAACGAGTTTCTAAAATATCTAAAATTCGCAACTTTTTTTAAAAATGCACCTGTAACCATACTAATATTCGCTGGACAATATCCTACTACAGGAGTTGAAATACTTAAAGCAAAAGGCGCATCTGATGAAGAAATAAATAGATTACTTAGTCCAACTCCAGGAATACAAAATATTGGAGCTGCTATTGAAAATCTAATGCTTGCTGCTGCCAACATGGGGTATGGAACCTGCTGGATGACTAGTCCAAACTTTGCAAGTAAGGAAATAAGTGAATTTATAGGGTTTAAAAAGGAAGGATATTATCTAGCTGCTGTTACTCCTTTAGGAGTTCCAGAAGAATCTGAACTTACTAGTCCTCCTAGAAAGTCTATAGATGAAGTTATGACTATTATAGAATAAAAATCCTAGTTATTTGATGTCATCCTGAGCTCACCAAAGGCTCCAATGACTTATTTGCAACCCTAATTTTGTACTAAAGGTTAATAGTTAAAACACTTCTAGGCGATTGCAAAATAGTCAGTGAGAACATTATCTCATAGAGCCTTTGATCTCTGCTCAAGGTAACACTTCCGTGTCATTTCACTTCTCCACCTAAATAAGCCTTGATTACTCTTTCATTTTTCTGTATCTCCTCTGGTACCCCACTAGCAATCAAAGTACCATAATCAAATACAAATATTCTATCACATACTTCCATAACTAATGACATATCATGCTCGATAACTATAATAGTAAGATCAAATGTTTCTCTAATCCACTTGATAAGATCTTTAAGCTCTTTAGTTTCTTTTGGATTCATACCTGCAGCAGGCTCGTCCAAAAGAAGAAATTCCGGATTTGCCGCTAATGCCCTTGCTATTTCAAGCCTTCTCTGGTCTCCATAGGGGAGATTCTTTGAAAGCTCGTCCTTTTTATCTAATAAATTAAACTTTTCAAGAAGCAGAATGGCTTCCTCAAAAGTATTTTTTTCACTTTTATAGTATGAAGGCAGTCTAAATAAAGCTGATACTACTCCATATTTCAAGCCATGATGAAATCCCATAAGAACGTTATCTATTACAGACATATTTTTAAAAAGCCTTATATTTTGAAAGGTTCTAGCTATACCATAGTATACTATCTTATAAGGTTTTAAGTCTTTTGCTGTAACCTTCTTGCTTAAATCATAGACAATATCCCCTGAAGTAGGAGTATAGATTCCCGTTAATAAATTAAAGAAAGTTGTCTTCCCTGCTCCATTAGGGCCAATTAACCCAATGATTTCTCCTTTTTCTACGCTTAAACTCACATCCGAAACTGCTTTTATTCCACCAAAAGACTTTGATAGATTACTTACTTTCAATGCTGGCATGAAGCTTGGCCCCCTTTCTAAATAGCTTAAATTCTTGATTTCCCATGAGTCCTGTTGGTTTGTAAACCATTATTACAAAAAGAATTAGAGAGTAAATTACCATTCTAAGCTCAGGTATGCTTTGAAGAAATAATGAGATTATAGATAAGGCTACAGCTCCAACAATAGAGCCCCAAATACTTCCCATCCCTCCAAAAACTACAATAACTAGTATATCAATAGATTTCATGAAACCAAAGGAGTCTGGTTTAATAAAATAAAAATAATTTGCATATAATGCACCTGCAATACCTGCAAAAAATGCTCCAATGGCAAAAGCTAATACTTTATAAAAAGTTGTATTTACTCCCATAGCTTCTGCAGCAATTTCATCTTCCCTAATAGCAATACATGCCCTTCCACGAAAGGATTTTATAAAGTTATTAATCAATACAACTGTAGCCACAGTCATAATAAATATCCAAGTCCAGTTTGTATATTGAGGAATATCATTAAATCCTGTAGCTCCTCCAATATAGTCTGTATTTAATCCAATAATTCTAACAATTTCCCCAAACCCAAGAGTTGCAATGGCAAGATAATCTCCTTTTAACCTTAGAGTTGGAATCCCAATGAAAACACCTGCTATTGCTGCTGTAACCCCCGAGATTAATATCCCAACAATAAAAGGCTGCCCAAGCTTGGCTGTAAGAATTGCAGAAGTATATGCTCCAATAGACATAAAAGCGGCATGGCCTAATGAAAACTGACCAGTAAAGCCTGTAATAAGGTTTAAGCTCACTGCTAGTATGATATTTATACCGATTAGGGTAATATTTAATAGAATATATGAATCAATAATTCCCGTATTTATCAAAAGTTGAACTAAAACGTAAGAAATAATCAAAATAATTGAGCTTATTATATTACTTTTGCTAAATCCTTTCATATTGTCCACCTCCTATACCTTTTCTTTTACATTCTTGCCCAAAAGTCCATTTGGTCTTATTAAGAGGACCAAAATCAATATTGCAAAAGCAACTGCATCTTTAAATATTGACCCTCCATAAGCACTGACGATAGTTTCAGTCATTCCAAGAAACAGTCCTCCAAATACTGCTCCAGGAATAATGCCTATTCCTCCTATTACAGCTGCAACAAATGCCTTTAATCCAGGAACTATTCCCATAAGAGGATTTATTGTATTATAGTAAACTCCAACAAGAACTCCCGCTGCTCCAGCTAAAGCCGAACCTATTGCAAAAGTATATGATATAATTCTATTTACATTAATGCCCATTAGCTTAGCAGTATCTTTGTCAAGTGCTACGGCCCTCATTGCTTTTCCTGTTTTAGTCTTGTGAATAATATACTGGAGCGCCAGCATAAGTCCAACTGTAATTACAATTATATATAGGTTTTTAACATCCATAACCACATTTCCATTAAAAAAAGTTATCTTTTTATCTGTTAAGACATTTGGAAAAGTTCTCGTGTCCGGCTTTACAAAGTACACCATTATATATTCTAAGAATAAGGATACACTTATGGCAGTTATAAGAGCCGCTATTCTTGTTGAATTTCGAATGGGCTTATATGCAACCTTTTCTATTATCATTCCAAGTATGCTACAAACTGCCATAGATATAACTAGAGAAGGTAAGAAACCTAAATGAAAAAAAGTTGTTAATGCAAACCCAACATAAGCTCCCATCATGTAAACATCACCGTGTGCAAAGTTAATAAGGTTTATTATTCCATATACCATAGTATAACCAAGGGCTATTAATGCATATATACTTCCAAGAGATACTCCATTTATTAACTGTTGAAATAGTTGCTCCATTATTACACCTCCATTTCAAATTTCTTCGTAAGTAGATCTTTCGTTAAAGAACCTTCGTAAGTAATGCTAATTCTGTCCGTCTCAGGGTACCAATTATAGAACAATAGTTAAACGGTAGTTGAATAGTAGTTAAGCAGTAGTTATACTATCGTAAACTACCGCTAAACTATCGTTAACTCATAATCACACCATTGTTGAACTTTCTGACTCTTAATTTCTAATTATAAAATTATAAAAGCCTGACCCCCAATTATTTTTTCTGTGGATCTAGTTTCTTTAAGAAGGTTGGTTGTCCATCTTTCATCTCTATAATAGTTACTGATTTTACAGGGTTATGGCTTGCATCTATAGATATGTTTCCTGTGACACCAGTAAAATGTTCAGTTGAAGCAAGTGCTTCTTTTAACTTTTCAGAATTAACTTCTCCAGCTCTCTTTAAACCATCGGCTAAAAAGTAAGCTAAGTCATATCCTAGTGCATTAAATGCATCTGGAGCCTTGCCATATTTTTTATTAAAGCTTTCTTTGAATTTAACTACAAATTCTGAATCATCCAATGGAGAATAGTGACTTGAATAGTAGACATCATTCAAAGCCTTGCTTCCTGCAATATCAGTAAGTTTTGGTGACTCATATCCGTCTCCGCCAAGTATAGGTACATTTAATCCTAATTCTCTTGCTTGTCTTATAATAAGTCCTACTTCTTCATAGTATCCTGGAACAAATAAAACTTCTGGATTTTTACCTTTAATTCTAGTTAATACCCCTTTAAAGTCTGTATCCTTTGCTTGATATGCCTCCACAACTTGGACTTTTCCGCCTAATTTTGTAAAAGTTTCTTTAAAGTTCTTTGAAAGTCCTTGAGCATAATCACTAGTTGTATCTGCTAAAATTGCAGCATTTTTTAAGCCTAAATCCTTATAAGCAAATTCTGCCATCATAATTCCTTGGAAAGAATCGTTGAAGCAAGTCTTAAATACATATTCTTTTACTTTTCCATTACTGTCTACAGTTACATCGTCAGAAGTTGCAGAACCTGAGATCAAAGGGATTTTGTTTTGCATTGCTGCCGGAATTGCTGCTTTAGTACTTCCAGATGTATCTGATCCTAGTATAGCTACAACCTTTTCTCTAGTAGCTAATTTTGTAGCGGCATTGGCTGATTCAGTAGCATCTGACTTATTATCAATTTTAACAGGTACTAATTGCTTTCCAAGCACTCCACCATTTTGATTAATCTCTTCTATAGCTAATTCAATGCCTTCTGTAAGACCTTGACCATATGTTGCTGCTCCACCTGAAAATGCATAATTTAAACCTACCTTAATCTTGTCTGAATTATCTGCTTTGCTTACTGTTCCAGAAGAACATCCTGTAAAAAGACTTAATGCAAGAACCGATGAAATCAATACTGATAATTTTTTATTCATAAGAACACCCCTATTGTTATATTTTTTTTAGTATAGTTTCCTTGATTATAATACCTTCCTCATCTTGGTTCATTAGATACTCCCCCTTTGTAAAAATGTGTATAAAAAAACCTCTACACGTATTTATATACATGTAGAGGCATTTTGTGCGGTACCACTCTACTTAATAATTATCTCATGATAATTAACTCAACAGGTTCTATAGATTTTAGCTATAAGCCTAGCTTATAATCTATCCTTAAACCTTAGCCTTCTAACGGGGCTTACCGCTATGGTTTACTGGATTTCAACCATATCACTCCGAAGCGATAGTCTCTATCAAATCAATTCCGGTTCTCAGCTACCCCAGTTCTCTGTACTTGATTTTTAGATAGTTTCCTCTTCATCATTGTTTTTACATATTATTTATCTTATGTTTTTTTAGTAGCTTTTGTTTTTATTATTGAATAATATAACACGATTAAAAAATGTTGTCAATATAATTTTTGCAATATTCTTAAATTAATATTTCAAATGACAAACTTTTTAAAAAACAAGTTCTTACTCTGATTTGTTAACTGTAAATAAGAAATGGCACAAATATTGATTTTCAAAGCTATAGTTGTTGCATTGCAATAAGTAGGCAAACCTTTTCCTAATTTAATTTTGCAATAATTCCATTATAATATTGCAATTTTTGCATTATTTTCTGTAAAGACCTTTTTAAAATTTTACAGTAATTATCTTTTCATTTAATAGTTTTCTGTATATTGTTTTAATAAATCACAACTTAAGACTCTTATTCAGGTAGCTAAGGTGAATATTTTATACTATTAAGGCAAAAAATAGATTTGCAAAAAATAATACCTATATATGGAGGAATATTATGAATATAGATCAACAAAAAAATTTTAAAAACTTTCCTCAATCTTATTGGATAGCTTCCACAGGTAATACAAATTATCCTACTTTAAGCGAAGATATAAATGTAGATGTGGCCATAGTTGGTGGAGGCTTAGTGGGTATCTCATGTGCATATTTATTGAAGAAAGAAGGCTTGAAAGTAGCAGTCCTTGAAGCAGGACATATTGCCAAGGGTACTACAGGACATACGACTGCAAAAATTACATCACAGCATGAACTTATATACGGTAAAATCAAAAACCAAATGGGAGAAGAGTTAGCAAGACAATATGCTGATGCTAATGAAACTGCTATCTATGAAATAAAAAAGATAGCAGAGGAAAATAATATCCACTGCGATTATATTTCTCAATCTGCTTTTGTATATACACAACAAGATGAATATATACAAAAAATTAGTGATGAAGTAAAAGTGGCTTCAAGCCTAGGTATAAAAGCATCCTATGTTGAAGAAATACCCTTCTCTATACCTATCAAGGCAGCAGCCCGTTTCGATAATCAAGCTCAATTTCATCCACTTAAATATCTGCTTGCCTTAGCAAAAACTATTCCCAACAACGAATGTCATATATTCGAACAAAGCAGAGCGGTGGATATTGAAGAAGGTAACAATTATATAATTACAACTACTCAAGGGAAAAAAGTAAATGCTAAAAAGGTTATTATTGCATCTCACTATCCCTTTTATAACAAACATGGAGCATATTTTACAAGAATTTATACAGAAAGATCTTATGTTGTAGCTATTAAGGCAAAAGAAAAATACCCAGGAGGAATGTACATAAATGCAGAGGAACCAGCTCGTTCCCTACGACACCAGCCTTATGAAGACGGTGAACTTATACTGGTAGGTGGTGACCATCACAAAACTGGGCAAGGTATAGATACAATAGAGCACTATAAGACATTGATAGATTTCGCAAATGATGTCTTTACTGTAGAAGATATTCCTTTTAGATGGTCTACTCAAGACTGCATGACTCTAGATGGATTACCTTATGTGGGACATTTTACTTCCGATACTCCTAATATGTATATCGCAACTGGTTTCGGAAAGTGGGGTATGACAAACAGTATGGTTTCTGCAATGATTCTTAGAGATTTAATCACTAAAGGTGAAAGTCCATGGCAAGACGTCTATAACCCATCTCGTCAAACTATTTTAGCATCTGCTAAAAACTTTATTGTAGAAAACTTCAATGTTGCACAACAACTTATAGACGGTAAACTTTCCCCTGCATCAGAAGATTTCGATGTAAAACCAGGCGAAGGAAAAGTCGTAAGGATAGATGGAGAAAAAGTTGGAGCCTATAGAGACGAAAACAATACTCTACACTTAGTAAATATAACTTGTACACATATGGGGTGTGAATTAAACTGGAACTCTGCCGAAAAATCTTGGGATTGTCCATGCCACGGTTCAAGATTTTCATATGAAGGAGAAATTATTGAAGGTCCAGCTAGTAAACCTTTAAGTAAAACTAATGATGTAAATACAATTGAAAAACTATTTAAGGACGACTATTAAATTATACAATCAATTCCTCCTTCCTATGAATGCTTTCATTACATGTAACAGGAGCCTATTCACTGACATAAAATGTACTGTAGAAACATATAAAAAGTTCAAATAGCGGAGGAAATATTATGTACAATTATGGCTTCTGTGATTATGATTATTATAATTTTGGCTACTATCAACAACTCATAGCAGATTTAGAAGAGTATATACATGACGAACTACAGGACAGCATTTATTATGAAGAATTGGCTAAGTTAGCTCCTACAGCTTTCTCACAACAAATTATTTTAGAGTTTAGCGCAGACGAAAAAATGCACGCTAAAAACTTCCAAGAAACATACTATATACTTACAGGAAAATACTATACACCTAAGCCACTGGAACCTGTTTCTATTAAAGATTATGAATCAGCATTGGAGCAAAGAATATTAGCAGAGACAAAAGACTATAAGAAATATGGTGAACAATATCTGAAAGCACCTACAAAATATTTACAAGATTTATTTTTCATGACAAGAACTATAGAAGCACAGCACGCTATGAGAATTCCCATATTATTTAAAGAAGAGAAAGAAGAATAAAAAGTAAATCAATAGAAGGCCAATAAACCTATAATTACACATGGTTTCTTGGCCTTTTCTAACATTAGAACACTACTCCCCTAATTAAGTTTTAAAATAGTCTCTATCCTTTCTTTTTCAGGTATTATTCTAATATTTTCTTCATCATAAGCAAATAGAGCACCACTTATCATCCTAGTTTTTAATTCTCCTTTAGCTACGGTGTTACCTTTTAATTGCGGGGCATCTAATATCCCTAACCTTACTGCTTCCACTAATGTATCTGGGTCTGTTAAAGGATCTTCTATTTCTGGTCTAAGTAATTTTATTGTATCAATAATAACTTTAGCCTCTTCCAATAGTTCTCTTTTCCTTTTCTGAACATTTTCATCTTTAGTCAAATCTATAGAGCCTAAAAATTCGTTTTTGATTATCCCCCTAACTATCTTACAGGATTCTATAACGTCCTCTGCCTCTGCAGCATGATGTGCTTCACAAAAACCAACTACATGATATATATGAGGTTTAATAGCCATTGATAAATATGCAGAAGCAGCTAACTGACCTTTGGCTTGATGTAAATCTGCCGGAAAGCTTGCTAAACCTGCTCTAGCTTGACGATAAACGCTAAAGTTTTCATCCACTAAGCTTTCTATTAGTTCTATCTTAGCTAACATTTTACCTAAATCATTTTCTGCAGAGATATAAGCTGGCACATTAAACATAAATTGTGCTATGTAATCTTTTACTCCCATTTTTTTAGCATTATATGCTGCTAAATATGCGGCTACCACTCCTATGACATCATGGGCATCCCTAAGACTCCAATGATGGGGGTCATTTACTTCTACCGGAATATTTCTTTTTCCATGCCAAGCCATTACTTGTTGGTTTTCTATTATAGCTTCTTTTAATGTTCTAGGTCCTCTTTTATCTAATTCTGAATACCAAAATAGAGGCACTGCACACCAAGCATTGTTTATAGTATCTTGTAAAACCTCTGCAAATTTTATAATATTTTTAGTTCCACTATAGGATCTTAATAGAGGATAATTTCCTCTTTGAGCTGCATTATGCAATTCACGTAAATCCTCTTCTTTTCTAACTGGTACTCCTCCAGCTCCACTTAGACTGTCATCCATATTTTCTTGGTCAAAGAAAAATTCCTGGGCATTTTGATCTGGTGCAATAGATATTACATCTAATACCTTTGCTTCTGCAATCTTTTCTATGGCTCTTATGGTCTTTTCCATAGATGTAAGACCTAAATGGTGCCTTATTACTGGATAAGGATACTTAGAGTTAATCCTCTCTATAAGATTCTTTGGATATGATTCTTCTTCTAAGTATTCTTGACCCTTGAGATAAGCTATTACCTCATCTATATCTTCATTTCCATAAAATATTTTATCAAATATATGATATTTCTTCGCCACTAATGCTGTTGGCTCTGTGCCTCCAAATAACCAAACTATCTCCCTTAATTTTTCATCTTCATCTATTTTTTCCTTTAATTCTTCTAGTATTTTATTCAACGGCTCTGGAGAGAGCCTATATGAAAGTCCTACAATATCAGGTCTTTTATCGTCAATTATTTTAATTAATTCTTCAATACCTAATCCTATACCTACAAATTCTGCTTTATAATTTTCTTTCTCAGCTAAACTTAAATAATTCATTGTACCTGCCACATGGACACAATTGCCAAGGGTTAATCCTATAATTTTTTTCATCAAACTACTTCCTCCAATCTTCTCTTGACTATTGTCCCTCTCCTTGCCAACATATGCATTTCTGTAATAGATAGTCCCTCTAAGCCCAGTCTATCTGCAGTCCTGCCTTCTTCTCTAAAATCTCTGTTTGTCATTAACTGTGCTATATTGATTATGGAAGAAATGGCTGGAGTCTTCATCCCTAAGCTATAAGCCATAGATTCCATAGGTACTAAACTATAGGGTACATCTTCGTAGATATACCTAATATATAAGCCTTTTGGAGCTTGTAATCCTTTATATGCAGGGTTACTCTGAACCGCTTCAAATATAGTATCTCCTTTTGCACCATACGTTTCCTTTAACCATTCAGATGCAGATACTGTTTCTACTTGAAGGATTCTTCCTAGTTCCATTCTCTCTCTATCTATTTTCTCCAGAAAATTTCCTATTGATGGTGTTATTCCCTCGGTATAATATTCGAATGGTGCGCCTCTTTCAATGTGTCCGCTATTCAAAAGAGTTGGTGCTGGATGAAATATTGCACCGTAGTTATTGATACTAGTTTCTAATACGTCTTTTGCTGATATGAATTGAGGATAGGCCTCATTGATAAGTTCTAATACGTAGCTTGTCTTTATAGCTGGTATTGCAGCTAAGGTTACTTCTTTTTTTGATTTAAAGATATGTGCATGATTATACGATGTTGCTCTTGATGCATAAATGAAGGTTTGGGCTTCTGCCACAATAACATTGTTCTTCTTTCTTTCCTTTAATAGTGTTTCATATACCTCTAATGCTCCTCCAGTCCTGCCTGGGTTCAATACTATTATTTGATTATCTTTTAAATAAGGAGCCATGGCCTTGGCAACATCATAGTGTCCTATTGCAGGTATTGTCACCATTATTATGTCAACACCACTTATAGCTTCTTCCATATTGTCAGTAACTTTATTTAATACTCCATAACCATTTTCTTCTCCCGTAAGGTAAATTGTCCGTTCATTCATCAAAGGGAGAATCTTCTCTAGGGTTCTATTATACAAGTTTACCTTGTATCCTATCATAGCAAGGTATCCCGCCATAGCAATGCCCCCATTGCCAGCACCGATGATACAATAAGTTAGTTCTTTTTTCAATAAAATCATCCTCTCCAAATAATATTTACTTTTACGTTATGTAAACTAAAATTTGGGGGTCAAAAAAAACTATGGGGCTCCATAGTTTTGGCATCAGTATAATATACTGCCCCCTTCAAACGCTTACGAGGTTAGCTGTCGGGTTAGGACTAAAGGGTAGCCCTTCCTAAATAGGATTCACCCCAAAAAATTGGTTCCCCCGCTTCTTTAAAGAATTCAGCGATACCATATTAATTTACAATCTAATAAAAAAATAGTTTTTACAATTATATCACAAGTTTCCTATAATTACAAGTGCTAGATTTATAATTTTTCATTTCACCTTTTGCATAAATTTTCTCCAAATAACTTTTATAATTTGGAGATTTTCTTGTTGTCATTTTAAAGGTTTTTTTATATAAAAATTGAATAACATTTATAGTGCTCTTATTAAATTTATTTTAAAACAGGTGATGAATGTGAATAAATTTACTAGGTTTCAAATAATTACAGAAGACAGGATAGGTATGACACTAGCCATATTGTCCCAGATTTATTCTGCTAATATAAATCTTAATTCCTTAGAAGTGTCCCCCAAAAAAGTCTGTGTGAAAATCAAAAGTATAAATGATAATGAGAAAAAATCATTAATAGACAAATTATCAAGATTAAAAGGAGTAATTTCCATAAGAGAAATAGAACTGCTTTCCTATGAAACAAACGAAAGAAAGCTTCACGCTATTATTAACTCTGTAGATGATGGGATAATTTCTGTAAATAAAGATTTTAAGATAGAGATTTTTAATAACTATTGCGAGAACATTTTTAATTGTAAAAAAGAAGATGTTTTAGGTACAGATATAAGAAATCTAATAAATAATAACTCATCTATTGCTAATTTAATGCAAAAAGAAAATGAACACAGTGACTTTCAATTTAATATAGAAAATACTAATAATAAACAATATATAACTACTGAGAGTCTTATTAAGGACGATAATGACAAAATTCTTGGAGCGGTAATATCTATAAAAGATGCTAAAAAAGCTATACAAATAGCAAATATTATTTCTGCAAATAACGAAGATGCATTTAAAGATATTATTGGCAATAGTCCCTCAATTGAAAAAGTCAAAGAAATGACTAGACTCGTAGCTAAAAGTGATTCAACTATTTTGCTTCGTGGAGAAAGTGGTACTGGAAAGGAGCTATTTGCTAGAGCTATTCAGAGTTTAAGTAATAGGAAAAACAAAAGCTTTGTAACATTAAATTGTGCAGCTTTACCTGATAGCTTAATTGAAAGTGAACTATTTGGTTATGAAAAAGGAAGCTTTACTGGAGCAGTAGAAGATGGAAAGGATGGTCTTTTCAAGGAAGCTGACGGAGGAACATTGTTTCTAGACGAAATTGGCGAACTTTCTGGGGCAATGCAGGCAAAACTTTTAAGAGTTTTACAGGAAAAAAGCATTAGAAAAATAGGCAGTAAAAAAGAAGAAAAGATTGACGTCAGAATAATTGCAGCAACTAATAGAAATCTTGAAGAAATGATTAGCAATAACACTTTTAGAGAGGATTTGTACTATAGATTAAATGTAATTCCGATATATATTCCACCTCTTAGAGAAAGGCTTGAAGACATTCCGCTTTTTGTATCCTTTTTTATAAATAAATTCAATAGAAAATTAAATAAAAAGGTAGAAGGTTCAGAAGCAGAATTTATACATAAGCTTATGAAACATAGCTGGCCTGGAAATGTTAGAGAGCTACAAAATGTAATAGAGAGAGCAATGAATCTCTGCGAAGATAAACTATTGAGAACAGAAAATTTAATCATAACTTCACATAAAGATATGACAGAGGCTCAAACATATTTAGACTTTAACCGTAATTTGTCGTTGAAAGAAATAATTGAATGCTGCGAAAAAAAAGTAATTTTAAATGCCTTAGCAAAAAATAAAAGTATTAGAAAAACAGCTAAAATTTTAGGTGTTTCACATACTACTATTATTAATAAAGTTAATAAATATAATATAAAGTGGTAATATAGTGGTAATGTAAAATAATCTGTGCCTTTTTGAAGTGATGCTCTTTTCTGGCAAGAATAAAAATAATATTAATGTCAGAAAGGAGCGTTTTTTATGTCAACATTACCAAAAGGAGTATTAAGAGAAATGATAACAAGAGGAAATCTAGAAACAGCTAGTGATCTCCATTCATATCCCAAGGATATGTTTAAAGATGCATGCTAGAAGTAGAACTAGAAGTAGAATTAGGATATTCTAAAGAGGATAAGAGGAATAAACAAACAGATAGTAGACGAAATAGCTATACAGGAAAAACTGCGAAAACTCAATTTGGATAAATACCAATAGAAGTACCAAGAGATAGAAACGGAAAATTTTAGCCACCTGTAGCGCCAAAGAATAAAAGAGATATATTAGGAATTGAATTATCAGCAGATATGGTGAGTAAAATCACTGATAATATCATTCCTCAAATAGCTGCTCATATATTTTCCATTTAATGCTTTTTTAATAATTTAAGCTATTCGCTATCGGTCCAATATCCCATAAACTTCCCACAGCAACAATAGTATTCCTTTGCTATATGCCAGTCTCCTGGTGGGTCTTCATATCTAACTGTTATAGTCTCGCAAATCTTATGATTTATTCCTGTATGACATGGGTGAGGAATATACATTGGCGTAATATCATCAACGCTATTTGCAAACACTGGCAAGTTTATCATGCCTATAAGTATTATACAGAAAATTAATGAAATTAATATTTTTTTCAACTCAATTCCCTCCTTTCTCTAGCATAGTTTTGTTCGTGATATTTATACCATCAGAATATTGCTCTTATTATGAATTCATATTCAAATCCTTTCTGTATCTCATAGATTGTATCTACTTCCGAGTATTGCCTACCTTCACCTGTGGTATCATAATGCATTACATCAATCCAGTATTTTTGGTTGTCGATCTCAACTTCTTTGCAAATAGCATTTGCACTACCTATAAATCTCTTATAAAAAGATTTATCATAGCTTAATATATTCTCTTTTAATGGTTGATATGAATTGTCTACCATATTAGGTACAGTCTTTATAAAAGAGATAGTTAATATATGATTGTCCTTTGAAAAATATAAGCTTACAGATGAAAATAAATGACTAGATAAATCTCTCTTGTAAACTTTGTCTACTTCCAATTCCTCTACGCTTAGTTTATTACCATTACTAGTAGGAATTGGTTCTGTTGAGATTTTTATCGAATCTAAAGCATAATCTTTAAAACCCTCTAGAAGACTAACCGTAGGGTAATAGAGTGCATATTCTTGAGGAGATAGTTTTTTTGCACTGTCAGAGAGAATTACTTTCATTCCTTTATAATTTATAACTTTTAACTCATCATAACTAATGTCTTTAGCATACTCTTCTCTTATTTTAGGTAACTCTTTTATTAATTCTTCTCTTGATATTTTGGGGATATCAGGTTTAAAAATTTCTCCGTTATTATCATTAATAAAGTTAACAACAGCTTTACTTATGTCCTCTAGAATTTTGAAGTCTACTAGATTTTTAGTATCCATTACAGTATGTATTTCATCAACTCTTTCACTACTAATACTTATAGCTGCAATATTGCTTTGCTCAAAAGAAATATTGTCACTTAGACCCCCTTTAGATACTACTGTGTACTGTATGTCTTTTCTTTTAAGATATTCTGAAAATGCTTGTTTTATGCCTTTATTAGCTTCATCATTACCTTCAATAATTATGCTTACACTACCCTTAACTCCTACACTATCAATATTAATATTATATATTTCCGAATAAATATTAGATATATCTTTTACAAATGTTTCGCTGCCACTTAAATACAATTCTTCACTATTGAAAGCACATATTAAAATATCATTTTCAAATGAATTAGATTTGGCTAATTTACTTAGCCCCTTTGCTACTTCCAACAAAACAGCACAACCAGTTGCATTATCAATTGCCCCATAGAAGGTTTGCTTTCCCGCAAAACCCACATGATCAAAATGTGCAGAGACTACAATTGCTTTCTTGTTATTCTTCCCTGGTATTTTACCAATTACATTTTTGACAACTTTATCTTCTTTAGAAAACTTGAGATTAACTTCTATTTTTTCAATTGGCTTTTCCCCCATTTTTTTAGAAAAATCATTACTTATCTTTATTACAGGTGCATGTCGATGTTTGCTAGAAGGGTTATTAACTAATCTTTCTTCTGTTAAAAGAATACATATAGGCTCCTCATTTAAACTGTAAATCTGTTCATGGTCATCTAAAAGTATAATATATTTGTTTAATTCTTTGCTTTCGCCATCAAGAGTAAATTGTGCACTGATATTTATATTCTTTTCCTTAGATTCTTCCAAAAAATCTTTCCCGTATTCACAATTATACACTGTCCCATCAGTATAATAAATTTTCATTTCTGCAACCTGTTCATCTAAACTGTATGTTTGTATATTAAATTCCTGGAAATAGCTATTGTTACTGAAACCTTCAAGCCCAATGCCTTTAAACTGCTTTTCCATATATATAGTAGCCATTTCATTTCCAATATCTCCTGGAAATCTTCCTCTTAGTTCTTTACTGCTTAACTTTGTAACAGTTCTCTCATAAGGAGAATAGCTAAGATCTATTAAACACAAAAATATTATTATAGTAATTAAAATACTAATAGAAATCAAGGTATATAAAAATCTTTTCTTCATCCATACACCTCCGAACTTTTTTCCACTATACTTACAATATTAAGCTTATTACAATTAATCCTGTAATATTCTATTAATATTTATTTAAAGTATCATAAAATTAAATTTCCACATTTCCATGTCATTAGTTCGGTAATATCTAAATTATAGTAATATTAAAAATATTAGAAAAACAGCTAAAATTTTAGGCGTTTCACATACTACTATTATTAATAAAGTTAATAAATATAATATAAAGCGGTAAGAAAAGTTTCCAGTTAGAAACTTTTCTTACCGCTTTTGTGGTCTTATGGTCTAAATAGTTGCCACTGCTTTTAGCTCTACTTTTTTTTAAATATGTAATGGCTATTTTAACACATATTCTACTATTCATTTTTTATAACATTTTGGTATAAATTTTGCTTATTATATGAGTAGCAAATGCAAAATATTTGGAGGAGGGGCATAATGGATAGGGAAAAATTAATGAATATGGGTTTTGGAACAAAAGCAATACATGGAGGGCATAAAAAGGACGCCGCAACAGGTGCATTGGTTACTCCAATTTATCAAACTTCAACTTTTGTATTTGATTCTGCTGAACAAGGCGGAAGAAGATTTGCTTTAGAGGAGGATGGATACATATATACCAGACTAGGCAATCCGACAAATGCTCAAGTTGAAGAAAAAGTTGCTTTATTAGAAGGTGCAGAAGCTTGCGTATCTACTGCTTCAGGTATGGGCGCTGTATCTTCAGCCTTTTGGACGGCATTAAAGGCTGGAGATCATATTGTAGCTGCTGAAACTTTATACGGCTGTACTTTTGCCTATATAAATCATGGATTAACTAGATTTGGTGTTGAAGTTACTTTTGTAGATACTTCTAATCCCGAAAATGTTAGAAAAGCCATGAAAGATAATACCAGAGTAGTATATCTAGAAACACCTGCAAATCCAACCTTATTAATTACCGATATTAAAGCTATATCTGACATTGCCCACGAGAAGGAAAATTGTTTAGTAATAGTAGATAATACCTTCGCCACACCTTATATCCAAAGACCTATAGAGCTTGGAGCTGATGTTGTGGTACACTCTGCTACAAAATATTTAAATGGTCATGGTGATGTTATTGCTGGATTTGTAGTAGGTAAACAAGAGTTTATAAATGAAGTTAGACTTGTTGGTATAAAGGATATGACTGGAGCCTGCTTAAGCCCATTTGATGCTTTTCTAATTATGAGAGGTATGAAAACTTTAGAAATAAGAATGGAAAAGCACTGCCAAAATGCCATGGAAGTTGCTAAGTTCCTAGAGTCTCACAAGGCAGTTGAAAAAGTATACTATCCAGGACTAGAAAGCTTCGAACAATATGAACTGGCTAAAAAACAAATGAAATTACCAGGAGCAATCATTGCCTTTGAACTTAATGGTGGTATAGAGGAAGGTAAGAAAGTCATAAATAATACACATCTCTGTAAAACTGCTGTAAGTTTAGGAGATACAGAAACATTAATTCAGCACCCTGCTTCAATGACCCATTCTCCATACTCCCCTGAAGAAAGAGAAGCTGCTGGAATAAGCGATGGATTGGTTAGATTGTCTGTAGGTCTGGAAACATGCAGCGATATAATAAACGACTTAAAGAATGCTTTAGATCTAATATTATAGTTATATTATTTTTATTTAATTAAAAGCCGCTTACCTATTAGTCAAAATTAATATGTAAGCGGCTTTTGTTAACAAAGCATAATATTATTCATTTATTTGAATACTTATAATGAGTGTTTTATCCTCAATGGTATATAATACTTGCCCATGAGTATTTTCATCTGATTTTCCATAATAGCTCACACCTAGTTCATCTGCATATTCATAAACATCTTTATCAAATCCCTTATCTTTTAATTCTCTAATATATTCCTTAACGGCTTTCTCCTTTACTTCCTCTAATGTTATTACACAAGCATTATCAGAATTTATTACTGAGCTTATTTTACCTTCTTTTGGCTTTGGTAAAAGATCTGCAGCTTTCCCCTTTGGCCATTCGTTAGAACCAAAGGTAACTTCTTGCCCATTATTTCCTTTTATAGTCACTTTCCCGCTATCAATATCTATTTTGGCATCACCGCCTGTAATCTTGTTTACTACGCCCTCTGTTATTTTTTCTGATATTTTTTCATCAATTTTTTTTCTAATTCCACAAGCTCCCAAAGATAATAACATTACAATAACAAGAAATATTGCAATAATCTTTTTTATCACTGCCACCATCCCACCCTCATTTTATTGTACAACTTACCATAGGCTAAAAACTTGATTACTATATTAGCTACTTTAATAACTGGAACTTACCTATACCAGGAAGTTTTTTTGCTTTCCCGCTAAGTCCATTAACAAGTCCTATAATGCCAAAAACTAGTATAGCTATAGAAAAGACCGGTAATAGCAGCCACCCAATAATAGGTATGAAACTTAAAATTATACTGCCTGCAAAACTTACAATTAGCAATAATAATCCTTGATTAGCATGAAATCTTCCAAATTTGGATTCTGGGCATGCTAATAATGGTAGGAAAAAGATGATATAAGCAAGTCCTGCCATAACTTTATTCTTTTCGATGTCCTCTGGTTCAAAGATTTGAGTTGCATTATTTTCTACCGTTTGATTGCTATTGTTTTCCTCTGTCATAATAAAAGCCTCCTTATTTTTTTATATTTTATTTAGCTTTCTACTTTAAATTGTATGTAATTTTACTTAAAAAGTAATCATCCTTGGGGTGATTTTGCTTATCACCTTCTAGATGATTTTAGGCTGCTGAAAAATATTTTTTGTCACTAGTCAAATATCTTTTAAATACCTATATTGGTAAAATATACATCATGTGTTATAATTAAGTTAATGGTACATGTCATTAACTTAATTATACTGAGTCTTAAACTCTGATCTTAAAAATAATACCAAGATAGAAAAGGGGTGGAATATGAGAAAGTATTTATTTGTCTTTTTAACCTTAATTTTAATACTTATGACAGTATTAACAGGTTGTGATACTCACGTAAAAGTAAATTCAAAGAACCCAATAACTCTTACCCTTTGGCATAATTATGGTGGTCAGTTAAAAAACACTATGGATGATATGATAGATGAATTTAATGAAACGATTGGTTCAGAAAAAGGCATCATAATCAGCATTACGTCCATATCAGGAAATGCAACTCTTCACGAAAAGCTTATCATGGCTGCAAATGGCGATCCTGGGGCGCCTCCTCTCCCTGATATTACAACTGCTTATCCGAAAACAGCCCTCATATTAGGAGAAAAGGAATTACTTGCAGATCTTAATCAACAATTTACTACCGAAGAGCTTTCTGCCTATATTCCAGAATTTTTACAGGAAGGACGAATAAAAGGAGATAGTCTCTATGTCTTCCCAATTGCTAAATCTACAGAAGTTTTATTTATTAATACAACAATATTTAATAAATTTGCAAAAGACACAGGAGCTAATATTGATGATTTACAAACCTTTGAAGGAATTAGTAAATTAGCTTCTATGTACTTTGATTGGACGAATAAGAAAACACCTGATATTTCAAATGATGGTAAAATGTTTTTCATGCCTGATTCCCTTTTTAATTACTCGATAATAGGATGTGAACAGCTAGGGGGAGAATTTATTAATGATGGCAATATTAATTTCACTTCTCCTCAATTTTCTAAGCTATGGGAAAATTATTATAAACCTGCAGTTTTAGGGCATGTAGCCATATTTGATGGATATGCTACTGACTTAGCTAAAACTGGAGATATAGTTTGTTCAGTTGGTTCAACTGCAGGAGTATCCTTTTTCTCTCCTACTGTTACATATGCAGACAACACCTCAGAACCTGCAGAGCTTGCCATACTACCTTATCCTGTATTTGAAGGGGGAAAAAAATCAGCTATACAACGAGGTGCTGGTATGAGTGTAATTAAGTCTACAAAAGAGAAAGAATACGCAGCAGGTGTTTTTCTGAAATGGTTTACAAACCCTAAAAACAACATTCGCTTTGTATCATCAACTGGATACCTTCCTGTAACCAAAGAAGCATTTGGTGAAATAATGTCCCATGAGATTGAAAATATCTCTGATGAAAATATAAGAAGGCTGCTCACAGTATCTAAAGTAATGCAAAAAGAATATAAATTCTACATCCCTCCATTATTTGATGGAATTGATGAACTGCAAAAAAGGTACGAGAAAAGATTAAAAGAAATTACCGCTAAATCTAGGCAATCATATATAGAGCTTCTAGAGAATATGGATTCAAAAGCGGCATATGAAGCTGCATCAAATAATATATATGAAGATTTTATTAGTAATTTTTCTATAGAATAGAATTTTAAGAAGGACTGTTTCAATTGAAAAATATATTTTTGAATAAAAGAAAAATAAGACCATTAAAACATAAACTTCAAAAGTCACTTGAAGTAGGTATGACTATGAGCCTCAGGCTCTCCCTGCTTTTAGTAGTTATGGTTCTAACTATTATTCTTGGTGTTGTAGCAATTCTAATGGTTACAGGCACTTTTACTACTGGCCTATCAGAAACTGAGAAAATAGTTGAAAATGAGCTCATACATACTTCAGGTAGAATTTCACAAGAGTATGGACAACTTTCCATAAGAGCAATAGAGTTTTCAAAGGAATTATCAAATAGCATTGAAAGAAAAGTAAGTGAACTAGGAATATCTGTGACTAACCTTCAAGACCATCCAGAGATACTAGAGGAAATCATTTCCAATGAATTTGAACGAGCTTTATTTTCCCTGCAAATATCTAAAAGTAGTGGTGTATTTTTTATTTTAAATGCTACTGTTAATCCTGCCATTGATGATGCAAAAAACTCTAGGGCTGGATTATATATTAAGAATATGGAGCCTAATATTATTAGTTCTTCAACTCCAAATATTATTGTTTTGCGCGGATTTCCAAGCATTAGTCGCAGCAATTCTCTACCGCTTCATTCCCAGTGGAAAATGGAATTTGATATTAGTAATGCCACATATTACTACCGTCCTATAGTTGAAGCCAATTTAAATAATAGTCTTCCCCTATCAAGATTGTACTATTGGAGTACTGCCTTTGTACTCCCAGATACCAGTGAGGAGGTAATGCTTTGCTCTGTTCCACTAATTGATTCAAAAGGTAATGTATTTGGTGTTTGTGGCTTTGAAGTTAGTTCTATGCTTTTTAAATTATCTCATATGCCAAATAACAGTATCTATAATCGCTTATTCTGTGTTTTGACGCCAACAAATAATGATTCGATAGATTTAAGCAAATCAATGTTTGCAGGTAGTTTTTCTGCTAGAACTATATCAAAAAATAATGATATTCTTAAAATATCAAGTAGCAAAGATTCTTTTTACTCTTATAGACAAGATGAAGGTAGTTTATTTTGGGGGATTCATATACCTGTAAAATTGTATCCTGAAGGATCTATCTTCTCCAATGAACAATGGGTAGTAGCTATCATGATTCCAGATAAAGATGTAATAATTTCTGTAGCTAGATTAAATTTATTATTATTTTCTTTATTGACCTTACTTTTTGCCTTAGGAATTTTAGCTTCTTTTATTTTAAGCAAAAGGTTTTTAAAACCAATCTCCAAAGGTTTTGATATCATTAAATCTACGGATTTAAGCGCTGCACCAAGAACTAGAATACCCGAAATAGATGATTTAATCGATTTTCTTACTACACATAATGAAGAATTATATGAAAAAGCAAAGCAGGAAGACTTTTCACTATCTATCCTTGATGAATTTCTGGAAAACACTAAAAAGCTCTCCCCCGCAGAACGTTCAGTCTTTAATCTTTATGTAAAAGGTCATACTGCAAAAGAAATATCTGAAATACTTTATCTAAGCATAAACACAATAAAAACTCATAATAAACGTATTTATACTAAGCTTAATGTTGCCTCAAGAAATGAGCTTCTTGCATATATAAATATGCTAAAGGAAGTAGGTAAGGAGTTTGAGTAAATACTCATATATTCCTTACCTACATGAAACATCGATAATAGTTATTTTTTATAAATGTCTTGGACAATTATCTCCATTGGTAAACCACTTACATGGTTTGCATCCTAGACATTCTATAATAGCCTCTCCATCTTTTACATGGTTTACAAAATCATGATCTGCAAGTTGACCTCTACCTATGGCAACAAAATCAACTAAATTATTATCAATCAAATATTGAGCTTTTTCTGATGTCTTGATTGAATTTACTGCAATTACCGGGATATTTACATTTTCTTTTATTTTAGTTGCACCATATACAATCCAATTACAAGGAAAATCCTCTGGTACTTTTTCCTCAATAGGAGTGTTGTCAAAACCTGTTGAAACATGAAGATAGTCCATGCCCATAGTTTCAAATTTCTTGGCCACTTCAATGCTGGTTTGTAAATCATTTTCATTACAACCCATTCGAATCCCAAGGATAAAATTATCATTGACCTTTTGTTTTATTCCCTCAAGAATTTTAAGTGCAAATCTCATTCTATTATCAAGGCTTCCTCCATATTCGTCTGTTCTTTTATTAACTTTACTAGAAAAGAACTGTGTCAGAAGATATGAATGGGCACCATGAAGTTCAATCCCATCAAAACCTGCTTTTTCTGCCCTAACAGCTGCATTAACAAAATCTTCTTCTATGGCAAGAATTTCATCTTTTGTCATGGCTCTAGCTGATGTTTTGCCGTCATTATAGTCTGAAGATGTTATAGTATCCTCATTGATTGTTTTAGAAGTTCTAAGTCCTGCATGATGAAGTTGTATTATTGCTTTAGCCCCATACTCATGACAAACCTGAACTATTTTTCTTAAGCCCTCTATGTAATCATCAGACCAAATGCCTAATTGATCCACAGATAGTCTTCCGCTTTTACTAACACATGTCGCCTCTACAATAATTAGACCAGCACCACCCTTAGCTAATGCTTTGTAGTGGTTTATGTTCTTCTCAGATACAAAACCATTTTCCGCAGCAAAAGTAAAGCAGACCATAGGTGGTAATACAATTCTATTTTTTATTTCTTGGTTTTTAATTTTTTTCGATGTAAAAAGTGAACTCATTAACCCCCAACCTTTCATATGATTTATTTAATTATTTGAAAAATATTAACTAACTTTTACAAGCCTTCTACCTTCTCTACAGTTTCCATATCATAGGAAACCAGTACTTTCATATATCCGTTAAACATTTTATTTACCTCTTCATTGCCTGTGTCTACAAGAAGTGGTCTCCCTTTTAGAGAAAGAAGTTTGTTTTTAGATGCAATAACACGTATATTTTCTTTTCCTACTTTTTTAATAACTTCCGCACTAATTTGCTGATTGCCTCTTCCAAAAATATAACCCTGTCCACCAATAACAGTAACTATTATTTTAGCATTGTTTCCTTCTATTATATCTAAAATTTCCTTTTCATTTACATCAGATGCTATTAGCTCTTTATTTTTTACAATGTCTATTCCTAAAAGGGTATTAGGTAATCCTAACTTTTCCATAATAGGTCTAGTTGATGTTCCAGAGCCTATTATATAGAATACATCTGGATCCATTCCTTCAACTATTTTTTCAGCAATGCCCTCTAAGGCATCTTCCTCGGAGCCAATGCCACTGGATTTACTTGTTTGAATAAGCTCAGGCTCTAATGGTATTCTCATATATCCATATAGTCTTGCTGTTACCACGCCTTCTCTAAATGCCTCTTCATCTATATCCATTACCTCTGCTTCTTTTGTTTTTATATCTTCATTTTGGAGATATTTTAAGGTTATCTCACCTGCTGCCTTAGGATGGCTTGCATATACTGCTGAGTGAATTTTAACCCCTGCAGGTATTCCAATAGCTGGTGTTTTGGTTTCAATGGCATTCAAAATATTACGCGCAGTACCATCTCCACCAGCAAAAAGAATTATATCTACTCCCATTTCAACCATCTTTTTTGCAGCTTCTTCTGTATCTTCAGGTCCAAAGCTATCTTTCTTCTCACCTATAACGACTGGCCGAAACCCTACTTCTATAGCTTCGTACTCACCCATATTTCCTGGATAAGTAAAGATTTGAAGTTTATCCTTAAGAGGAAGTAAGCATTCTAAAGCCTTCTTTGCTTTATCCGGAGATTCAGGTACAGCTCCAAGGCTACGAGCTTTTTCTAAGATTTTTAATCCGTCAGTACCCTTAAGCCCTACTCTTCCTCCCATACCCGCAATAGGATTGACTATAAATCCTAATTTCATTAAAAACACCTCTTGAAATTATATTTTTTTGAACAGCTTAACTTTAATATATTATAATAATGGAAGTTTTGCAATTTACTCTTAAATTTAAAAGAAGCAAGAGGAACTATCCCCATGCTTCTCTTGTACTTCTCAATTCACTTTTACGCTGCAAACTGACTATTATAAAGTTCTGCATAGAATCCTTTCTGTGCCAGAAGCTCTTCATGGCTGCCTTGCTCTACTATATCTCCATCCTTCATGACAAGAATCAAGTCAGCATCTCTTATGGTTGAAAGTCTATGAGCAATTATAAAGGCTGTTCTTCCCTTCATTAAGTTCTCCATAGCTCTTTGTATTAATATTTCTGTTCTAGTATCTACAGAAGATGTTGCCTCGTCTAAGATAAGAATCTTAGGATCTGAAAGAATTGCTCTTGCTATTGTAAGAAGCTGTTTCTGACCTTGAGATATATTGTTAGCTTCTTCATTAATAATCATATTGTAACCCTCTGGTAAGGTTTGAATAAACCTATGGGCATGGGCAGATTTTGCAGCTTCTATTACTTCTTCATCTGTTGCTTCTAATCTTCCATATCTTATATTCTCCATTATAGTTCCAGAGAAGAGCCATGTATCTTGAAGAACCATACCAAAATTATTTCTTAAATCTTCTCTAGTAAAATCATTAATATCATGATTGTCTATGAGTATTGCACCTTCATTTAAATCATAAAATCTCATTAAAAGTTTAACTATAGTAGTCTTCCCTGCCCCAGTAGGTCCTACTATAGCAACCTTCTGTCCTGGCTTTATATCTGCAGAAAAATCATTTATTATTATCTTATCTTCATTGTACCCAAATTTAACATTTTCAAAGGTTACTCTGCCTTCCACTTCCTCCAATTTAACAGGTACCTCTGTTTCTCTAATCTCTTCCGCTTCATCTAGGAACTCAAATACCCTCTCAGCCGCAGCAACAGTAGATTGAAGTACATTGCTTATCTGAGCTACCTGTGCTATAGGTTGAGTAAAGCTTCTAATATATTGAATAAAGGAAAGTATATCTCCTACTTCTATAGTCTTTCTAATGGCAAACCATCCACCAAGAATAGAGACTGCTACATAGCCTATGTTTCCAACGAATACCATAATAGGCATCATCATTCCAGAAAGAAATTGTGCCTTCCAAGCAGAATTATAAAGTTCTCCATTAATTTTCCTAAATTCTGCTACTGCCTCTTCTTCAGCATTGAAGGCTTTCATAATATTATGTCCACCATAAACTTCCTCTATATGGCCATTAACACGACCTAAGGATTGTTGCTGTGTCTTAAAATATTTTTGAGATTTCTTAACTATACCCATAACTAACATCATTGAAATAGGCAATATTAAAATAGCAGCAATGGTCATCTGCCAGCTTATAGATAGCATCATAATAAGAACACCTATAAGTGTTGTGGCAGAGGTAATTATCTGACTCATACTTTGGTTTAATGTCTGGCTTATAGTATCCACATCATTTGTAACCCTAGATAATACGTCTCCATGCGATACAGAATCAAAGTATTTAAGTGGAAGCCTGTTTACTTTTTCAGATATTTCTTTTCTTAAATTATAAGATACTTTCTGTGATACACTAGTAACCATAAGTCCTTGTATAAAGGAAAATAATGCAGATACTACATATAATCCTAATAAAATTAAAATTATATTTAATATATACTGAAAATCTATTCCTCCATCAGAAACGCCTGATATTTTCGCCACTAATCCTTCAAATATTTTAGTTGTTGCTTTACCAAGTATCTTAGGTGCTCTTATAGTAAAAATCGTACTTCCTATAGCAAAAAGCACTACTATAATTAACTTCAATCTATAGGGCCTTAAATAATTGAGAAGCTTTGAGAAAGTTCCTTTGAAATTTTTAGGTTTTTCAAAGTTACCCCTCATCCCCCCCATAGGACCATGACCCATTCCTCTTGATTGTCGATTTTTCATATTGTTTTCCCTTATATTTGTATCACTCATATTGCTAGTTCCTCCTCAGATAGTTGTGACAGAGCTATTTGCTTATAAACATCACAATTTTTTAGAAGTTCTTTGTGAGTTCCCATTCCTACTATATTTCCTTCATCTAAAACCACAATATTTTCTGCATTCATTATAGTACTTATTCTCTGTGCAACTATTAATACTGTTCTATCCTTTATTTCTTCATTTATAGCCTTTCTCAAAGCGGCATCTGTTTTAAAATCAAGAGCTGAAAAACTGTCGTCGAAAATAAGCACTTCTGGTTTTTTAGCTAGTGCCCTAGCAATTGAAAGTCTTTGCCTTTGGCCTCCTGAAACATTAGTCCCTCCCTGAGATATTTCGGATAAAATTCCCTGCTCTTTTTCATCTATAAATTCCTTGGCTTGAGCTATTTCTATGGCTTTTAGTACGTCTTCAGCACTTGCATTAATATTTTTACCATATTTTATATTGCTTTCTATAGTTCCTGTAAATAAAGTACCTTTTTGTGGAACATAGCCTATTCTTTCTCTTAAATCATGAAGTCTCATATTTCTTATATCTATGCCATCTAAAAGAATTTCCCCTTCTGTAACATCATAAAATCTTGGAATTAAGTTAATAATCGTTGATTTACCACTACCGGTACTTCCGATAAAGGCAGTAGTTTCCCCAGGTTTTGCAGTAAATGAAATATTTTCAAGAACGCATTCTTCTGCTCCTGGATATTTAAAGCTAACATTTCTAAATTCTAATAATCCCTTTGCTTCATTTTTTAATTCTTTAGGATTTATTGGGTCCTCAATTGAAAGTTCTTTATCTAGTACCTCAGAAATTCTCCCCGCTGATACAGAAGCCCTTGGAAGCATTATTGAAATCATTGATATCATAAGGAATGACATAATTATCTGCATTGTATATTGCATAAATGCCATCATATCACCTACCTGTATAGCCCCTTTATCTATTTCATGGGCACCTACCCATATAATTAATAAAGTAATACCATTCATAATAAGCATCATAGTAGGCATCATTGTTACCATCATTCTTGAAACAAAAAGATTTGTTTTTGTCAAATCTTTATTTGCATTATCAAATTTCTTTTCCTCAAACTTTTGAGTATTAAATGCTCTAATTACCAACATTCCATTCAGAGATTCTCTCATTACTCGATTAACATTATCAACCAGTTTCTGTAGCTTTTTAAATCTTGGCATAGCTATAGCGAATAGAAGTATAACTAAAGTAAGAATAGCAGCAACTCCTACTGCAACCATCCAAGCCATTGATGTGTTTGTTCTTAAAGCTTTAATAACTCCGCCTACTCCTAGAATAGGTGCATAAAATACTAATCTCAACATCATTACTGTAAACATCTGTACCTGTTGTATATCATTTGTACTTCTAGTTATTAAAGAAGCTGTTGAAAAGTCATCAAATTCACCATTAGAAAAAGAAGTTACTTTCTTAAACACCCTATCCCTTAAATTTCTACCAAGGCCAGAAGAAACCCTTGCAGCTAAAAAGCCAACTGTTATTGATGCTAACATGCTTATAAGCGCAATAAGCAACATTATCCCACCTATATATAAGATATAATTAGATTGGGTTTTCCTAATATTTATTCCCATGTCTTCATACTGAGTTTTGATATAGTTAATGGCAGATTGATTTATCATGGTTTCAGGTAGATCTTTGAATTGATTATCTATTTGAGTTTTCATGGCATCAATTTGCTCTTGAGGTAAGTTCTTGAGTACCATGAAGGGATCTGCTCCCTTAGGTAAGCTAGCAAAAGGATTGTCTTGCATATTTTCTGCAGCTACACCTTGAGGGGCTCCTTTTTCTATACCCCCTACAATGAGTATAGCCTTGTCTAAAAAGGAGTTCATTCTTTCTATGTCTTCTTTTGAATCTGTATTTAAAATATATAGACTCTCATTTTCTAAAATTGGATATTTCTTAAGGTAATTTTTATATTCTTTTTCACTTAAATTGTCTTTGCTTATTAATCTATAGCTATTGTCTACTAAATTTCTTTCGTCCTGCTCTAAAAAGATTTGTATCTTTCCCATAGTATCGACTTTCATTACTTCAGGTACTGCATTTTCTATTCCATTTTGTTGTATCCCTACATTAACTATATTTGACATATAGTCAGGAAGAGCAAGCTCTGTATTAGCTTGAAGGAAGAGTAATGCTATTATAATAACTATTGATACAATAAATGGCTTGAATTCTTTAATTAATCTTAACATATTGACCTCCCCTAGATAGTATTATTGTTTGTCATTTGCTATAGATAGATTATCTCGCATTTGCATTAGCAACCTTCTTAAAACTACTTTTTCTTCTACTGTAAAGTTCCCAAAGCACTCTTCTTGAAGATTTTTCATTATTTCCATTGCTTTATTGCAGATTTCTCTACCTTCATCTGTAAGATATACCCTAGATATTCTTTGGTCTTCAGCATCTTGCCTGCGCTCTACTAAATTTGCCCTTTCCATTCGCTTCAACATTACAGTAATGGTGGCTGGGGCTAATTTTAACTTATCTGCCAGTTCTTTTTGACTCTGCCCATTTTCCTTGTTCAGAATGAATAATAAAGGTGGCTGTCCTGGATATACTCCTATTTCATCAAGGAGTACATGGGTTCGATAGTGATGAAGTCTTAGTATTTCTAGAAATATATAGTATAAAGAATTTTTATCTATATTCTCCATTTGTACCTCCTATTTAGTTAGTTGTCTAAACATATTTATAATAATAGCATAACCTGTTTTTCTGGTCAACACATATTTACCTTGTCCTGTCGCTTTATTAATTGTTATATTTTTACTTAGTTGGCTAAGCAATATGAAGCTATTAGTTTCAATATTAGTAAAAAAGATGTGGATTCCCACATCTTTTCGCTTCAAATAAAGTATTGCTTATTTTGATTTTATACTAACTCCAGCTAAATCTAAATTTAGTTCTTTAACATCCCAATTATAATTAATAGAATTAAGGTAAGTTTTTGTTTTTGTTGTGAAGCTCATATCATTGTCTTTGATAATAGTCATTAGAGTAGGTCCTGCGCCGCTTAAGTATGTACCTAAACATCCTAATTCATAGCATTTATTTAGAATTTCATCAAATCTAGGAATCAGTTTTTCCCTATAGGGTTGATGCAGTCTATCCTCTAGTGCGATTTTTAATAGCTCAAATCTACCATTTGATAATGCAGATATTAGTAAAGAAACCCGCCCTACATTATATACGGCATTCTTATAGTTAAGAGATGGAGGCAGCACTTCTCTAGCCTTAGTAGTTGATAGAGTAAAATCAGGAATTAATGCTACAAATTTAATCCCGTTAGCTATGTTAATTTTATCGTAATATATATTATTATCTTTCATAACTGATACTATAAGTCCTCCAAACAGAGCAGGAGCAATATTATCTGGATGTCCTTCTATTTCTGTAGCTATGTCTAGTATCTCTTCTTTTGATAGATAAGCTTTCGCTAATTCATTTGCACCTATTACTCCTCCTAAAATACATGCTGCACTACTGCCTAGTCCCCTAGAAATAGGTATGTCAGTATTCATATCTATTCTAACACCCTTAGGTTTATATCCAATCTTATCAAAGGTTTTTAGCATTGATGTATATACTAAGTTTTTTTCATTAGCATAGCTAGGGTCGCAGCCATTAATCTCTAAGCCTTCAAGTATTTCTTCAAATGAAAATGTATTATAAAGATTAAGTGCAAGACCCAAGGTATCAAATCCAGGACCTAAATTTGCACTTGTAGCAGGTACTTTAACTTTAATCATCTAGCACACCTACCTTTAAAAACGCTGAAATCAAATCCTTCATATCTTCTTTATTGCAGTTGTTTTTATGAAGAACTTCTTTGTTTTTAAGACTTGTAATAGCCTTTGGTATCTTTATATTTGCCTTGTTTGCCAATTCTTCTATTATATTAAACTCATCTTTATTTCTTATATCTATATTAATAGACGATGCTACCTTTAACCCAAATTTAAATGGGCTAGCAGTTGAAGCAATTATGGTCTTTGTATTATCATGAGTTTCAAGCCTATATTTTTCATATACATTATAAGCTACTGCAGTATGTGGGTCCATTAGATAGTTATTCTCTACAAATGCTTCCTTAATGGAAGAACTTATATCTTCTTCTGTTGAATAAGAACCATAAAAGTCTTTTAGATTTAAATTATCTATTTTATAGTGGCCTAGTTCAATAAGCTCATCCATTTTACTTTTAATGAATGTGTCATCCTCTCCACTTAGATGAAATAAAAGCCTTTCTAAATTGCTTGATACTAGAATGTCCATAGATGGGGATGAAGTCAAAATTAGATTTCTTCTTTTATCATATATTCCGGTGTTAATGAAATCAGTTAAAATATTATTTTCATTAGATGCACACATTAGCTTATTTACTGGTAATCCCATTTTCTTTGCATAATAGGCAGCTAAAATATTTCCAAAGTTACCTGTAGGTACTACAATATTTATTTTTTCATTATCCTTTATTCTTCCTTGTCTTAAAAGAGTTAGATAGCTATGGAAATAATAGACCATTTGAGGAATTAGCCTACCAATATTAATTGAATTGGCAGAAGAAAATATATAGTTATTTTTATCTAGAAGATTCACAAAGTCACTATTATTGAAAATCTCCTTTACTCCGCTTTGGGCATCGTCAAAATTGCCATTGATACCTACTACAAAGGTATTGTCCCCTTCTTGAGTAATCATCTGTCTTTTTTGTATTTCACTTACACCATCTTCAGGGAAAAATACTATTATCTTAATTCCATTCACATTAGCAAAACCCTCTAATGCAGCTTTACCTGTGTCCCCAGATGTGGCAGTCAATATAACTACTTCTTTATCTATTTTATTTATTCTTATAGCTTCCTTTAATAAATGTGGAAGTATGGATAATGCCATATCTTTAAACGCTAAAGTAGGTCCATGAAAGAGCTCAAGAAAAAATACATCCCCAGCTTTTACTAATGGTGCAATCTCCTGTGAACTAAATTTACTATCATACGCTTTATCAATACAATTCTTAAGTGCATTAGGTTCAAAGTCTGTAAGAAATTTGCTCATTATTACAAAAGCTAATTCTTTGTAGCTCACTTCTTTTAAATCCATAAGATTAGCTATTTTAGGTATGCTAGTAGGAACAAATAGTCCTCCATCTTTTGAGATTCCTTGTATAATTGCTTCGCTTGCTGAAATAGAAATTTTCTTATTTCTAGTGCTAATATATTTCATAATTAATTCTCCTTATCAAGAGTTCTAGCAAGAAAATACTTATCCTTATCAATACCTAAGGATGATAGCAATTCAATTATCTCTAGATATTCAATTTCTTTAGTTAGTATCGCAATATTATTATTATTTTCACATAATACTTTTCTAGAAATCTTTTCAATAACATTGAAAATCTCCACATTGGATAAAGAGATTCTTAAGTAATATTCACTCTTAAACTCTGCACTTAAGTTCTTAAGCCTTCTTTCTCCTAGTGGATTTCCTTTTCTATAAGAGCCTTTTATAATATCTATTACATCACCTAAAACTGCATTTGCTGTTGGAAGCTTACCAGCTCCTGAACCATAAAATTTTAATTCTCCTACATTATCTCCTGTAAAAACCACAGAATTAAATGCCATATTTACATTAGCAAAATAAGAATCTTCTTTTATTATTGTAGGTTGAACCAGTGCAGTAAAGCCGTCATCTAATTCTTTAACTTCACCAATTAGTTTTACTGTAGAATTCATAGCCTTAATCTGCTCAATATCAAATGCTGTAATTTTGCTTATGCCTTCTAGTAAAATGTCATTTTCATCAATTTTTCCTTGAAGTGCTAAAGTTCCTAATATTCTAAGCTTTCGTAATGTATCATGGCCTTCCACGTCTGCTGTTGGGTCTGCCTCTGCATAACCCATATCTTGTGCAATTTTTAATACTTCCTTATAATCTAATCCTTCGTTGAACATCTTAGTTAAAATATAGTTACATGTTCCATTTAAAATTCCCTGAACCTCTGTAATCTTATTAAGTGCTAATTCTTCCTTAAGAGGCTTTAATATAGGAATACCTCCACCTACACTAGCTTCGTATAAAAATGCTAGATTTTTTTCAGCTGCTAAGCTAGATAATTCCTCAAAATATTTCGATACAACAGCTTTATTTGCTGTAACAATATTTTTACCTGAATTTAAAGCAGCTTTAATGTATTTATAGCTTTGTTCCAAATCTCCAGTCAATTCTACAATTATACTAATATCTTTATCATTTAATATTTCTTCAAAATCAGATGTAATAATATTTTCTTCAATTTGTATTTCCCTTTTTTTATTAATATTTTTCACTAAAATCTTTTTTATTCTAATTTCTTTTCCCGTTAAGGACTTTAATTCTTCTTGTCTTTTTTCTAAAATTTCAACTACACCTGTTCCAACAGTTCCAAGGCCTAGTACTCCTATCCCTATCATATTTTAGCACCTCCTACATCTTATCAATAAATAGTTCAGCTATCTGTACTGCATTTAAAGCTGCACCTTTTCTTATGTTGTCTGCTACTACCCATATATTAATACCATTATCAATGCTAAAGTCCCTTCTTATTCTGCCTATATAAACTTCGTCTTTCCCTTCAACATCAATAGGCATTGGATATATTTTATTTGCCACATCATCTTTTACAATAACTCCTGGTGCATTTTTAAGAGCTTCATATATTTCTTCCATTTCAAAAGAATTTTCAAACTCTAAATTAATAGATATACTATGACTATACTTTACAGGTACTCTTACTGTAGTAGCTGTTATTTTAAGATTATCATCTTTAAGTATCTTTTTAGTTTCATTTATCATCTTCATCTCTTCTTTTGTATAGCCATTTTCCAAGAAACTATCTATATGTGGCAGGACATTATATTGAATTTGATAAGGATAGCATTCTATATTTCCTTCTTCTAAATCCTTTAGTCCGCCTATTCCAGAGCCTGATACAGCCTGATAAGTAGAAAAAATTATTCTCTTTATTTTAAATTTATCATGTAATGGCTTTAAGGCTACAACAGACTGTATTGTTGAACAATTAGGATTTGATATAATTCCTTTATTCCACTCTATTTCCTCTGGATTTACTTCAGGTACTACTAAAGGTACATCCTTGTCCATTCTAAAAATACTACTATTGTCTATAACCTTAACCCCTTTATCTACTGCAATTTTAGCATATTTTTCGCTAACAGCCCCTCCAGCTGCAAGCAAAGCAAAATCTATATCCTTATCAAAGGATTTTTCATTTAATTCTTCAACTATATAATCATTATTATTAAAATTTATTGTGCTTCCAGCTGATTTTTTAGAAGAAAAGAAATATATATTGTTTACTGGGAAGTTCCTTTCTTCTAATATTTTCACGATTGTGCTACCAACTAATCCAGTGGCTCCTACTACTGCAATATTAAATTTACTCATTAGTATTCCTCCTTATATTGTCTAATTTTCAAATGCTTCGTATATGGCAGCTATAGCCATGTTAAAATCAGCATTTTCAATTCCTATAATTATATTTAATTCACTTGACCCTTGGGTAATCATTCGGATATTGATTCCCTTATTTGCTAAGGCAGTGAAAACTTTAGCGGATATTCCCTTAGTCCTTATCATTCCTCTTCCTACTACAGCAATCAAAGCCATATTAGGATGACATATTATTGAATCAGGCCTACAATATATACGTATCTCTTCAATTACCTTTTCAAGTTTAGAACTTAGCTGTGTACTTGAAATTATCAGTGATACAGAATCTATGCTTGAAGGCATATGTTCAATTGAAATATTATTTGTTTCTAATACAGTTATCAATTTTCTGTAAAAATCTTTTTCTAGGCTCATCAAAGTCTTTTCAATAGAAATAACTGTAAAGCCTTTTTTGCCTGCAATCCCAGTTATGGTTCCAGTAGAGCTAATGGGAGATAAATCATCCACTATCATAGTTCCAGGCTCATTTGGCAAATTGGTATTTTTAATGTTTATGGGGATTCCTGATTGTCTCACTGGAAAAATAGCCTCTTCATGAAGCACTGGAGCACCCATATAAGAAAGCTCTCTAAGTTCCTTATATGTTATTGTTTTAATAGGCTTAGGGTCCTTTACTATTTTAGGATCTGCCATAAGAAAGCCTGATACATCTGTCCAATTTTCATAAAGTTCAGAATCTACTCCCCTTGCTATAATGGCTCCTGTTATATCAGAGCCTCCTCTAGAAAAAGTAATAATTTCACCATTCTCTTTAGCACCATAAAAGCCTGGAATAATTGCTTGTCCAACCTTATCTAATTTAGATTGTACTTTTGCTTGAGTAGCCTCTGAATCGAATTGACCATTATTATTAAAAACAATCAAATCTTTAGCATCTACAAATTCAAAACCTAAATAATGTGAAAGTATAATTGCATTTAAGTATTCTCCTCGACTAGCTACATAATCCTTAGAAGCTCCTGATTGGATTTTTTTCTTTATTTCTGATAGATTTTCATTTATATCAATATCCAAGCTAAGCTCTATGCAAATATCTTGAAATCTCTTTTCAATAATGCCATATACCTCATCAAAATTAAGGTTATGAGAAGCAAGTTGGTAGCACATATATAATAGATCCGTCACTTTATGGTCCTTGCTATTCCGTTTCCCAGGTGCTGAAGGTATTATATACCTTCTTCTAGTATCTGATTTAATAATATCCTTTACTTTAGCGAACTGTTTGCTATCAGCTAAGGAACTTCCTCCAAATTTTGCTACAATTACATCTTTCAATTTTTTCGCCTCCTATATAATCTGATTAAAAATAGGTATAAAAAAAACTCGTCCAAAAAGGACGAGTTCCAATATTCTCGCATCCACCTAATTTTCATAGTTTCGCTTTAACGCAGCAAACGCATATCCTTAATAGACTAAGTCTCCATTCATGTGGAGAAGTTGTCTCCTTTGAATGGTTGTTATGTAAAATAGTTATCGTTCAGGAATGAGCTCATAGGTGGTTTTCAACCCAGTGTATCAAAGAAGTCTTTCAGCCGGTGAACTTCTATCTCTTTTGACCTTACAAGATTTACTCGTCCTATTCATTGCTTTTCAATATTCTATAGCCAATATTTAATTTTGTCAAGATAAGATAATGTTTACAGAAAAGTAAAAGCACGGGTATGTTTTCTTTCAATTTTCTCTTATTATTTTTGAAATAAAAAAGAAGTGATGAGAATATTCCATATCACTTCTTTTCTTGTTTATAACTATTTTTCAAAAAATATCGTAAATTCTTCCCCAACTTGTTTATAATCATTACTCATTCTTCCACTTTCTTCAGGAAGTTTTGCAGCATATGGTGTTAGGGTAATAGATGTGATTTCATCAGATAAATTCCCATAGATATTTTCGTATTTAAATACTAAATCTTCACCAGATGCATGAGTCAAGAAGAACACCACTTCATTTCCCAAATTATCATGTCCTCTTAATTCAATTTGATAAGAGTCTTTAGATTTCCCTTTTACCTTACCTAATATCTTTTGATTCACAGGATTTAGCCTAAATTCTTCTAGACTGTAGCTTTGATTATCTATACTAAATGAATAATCTATTGGTAATACGTAAGTATTTGCCATTAGTTCCTTACCATTTGCAGTAAATTCAAATTCCCACTTTCCTTTTATCTCGTCTTCAGAATTACCTATATAATAATTCAAATCACTTAATGTAATTTTTATATCTATATTTTCTTTAGTATCAATTCCTTTAACGTTAAAAGAATATGTGTCGTAAAATATAGTTTCAGAATTATCAATTGCTCCTCTTGTGCCAGTTCCTCCATAATTTGTTAGCCTCTTTCCATTGATGAATATATCATAATCAAGTCTAAATCCATCTACATGTCTATTGGTATTTATAATAGTAGAAAAAATTAATTCGTCTTTATCAATGATTACATCTGTTAATTTTACTTCTACTCCATTGTCCTCTACTGTTTGATTAATTACATTTGCATAAGGCTCAATATCTTTTTCAATACCAAGAGCTTTCCCTATAGAATAAGATATCTTTGAAATTTTTGATTCTGCAGCAGCATAAACATCTTTTCCAAAGCTTGTTTGACTGAAAACACCTATAGTCAATGTTAAAGCAGCTGCAATAGTTCCCATTTTTTTAAAATTGAATTTTTTCCCTATATTTTTTCTGAAATTATTTCTTAATTTTTGCTTTTCCATATCACATAACTCCTCTCTTTCATAATCGTCAATATTGACTTCCATATGATTTAAAAATTCATAAATATTTTTAGAATCCTTCATTTTTAGAACCTCCTGCCATGTTAATCGCATTACGCATTTTCTTTTTTCCCCTTGAAAGTCTATTGTATAGAACAGATTTGCTAAGTCCTGTATCCTTAGATAACTCATCCATATCTTTATCTTCAAGATATAATTTTTTGAATATGATTCTATCTTCCTCAGATAAACTACCTAGCATTTTTTCTGTTTCACTACTAATTTCATTTGCTAAAATTTCTTTGAGTGAATTATCTTCTACAGATATAGTTACATCTTCTATATTGTCATTTTCTATATCCTTTAAATATCTTCTTATATAATCAATAGATTTATATTTTGCAATTCCTGCTATCCAATTCTTGAAGCTGGATTTTTCAGAATCATAGTAGTGAATGTTTTTCCAAATGGCAAGTAAACAATCATTCATACATTCTTCATGAAAATTCTCTAGTTTATAGAGATGTTTTTTCAAAACTGTTTTAATAATCCAAGCATAATTATCAATAACATATTCTAGAGCTTTTTCATTTCCCTTCTTCATTTGATTGATAAAATTTTCTTCTGTTATTTTCAATGGTATCACCTTCTTTAAGCTTTATTTTCTACATGTAGATTTTTACCCTTCATCTAATACTTCGTAAGAGCAAAACCAAATCTATCAAAAATTTATAGGTTTGTCATATTAATTATATCTAAATTGCATTACAAAGTGATTATAATCAAAATGATACTCTGATTAATAAAAGCACAAGAAGACCGTCAAACTGTGTGATAATTCATATTCCGTTCACTTGTAAAAAAAGTCTTTATTTTCGTTTTTGATTTAATGTTATAAACATCTTAATAATGTGTATATATATAAGAAACAAAACATAATTGTTTAAATAGATTAAAACATAGTAGATATGTGGAATATAAAATTCACAGTAAATTAATTAATAAGTACTTGAGGGGGAAACCTTATGAAAAAATTATTTAGAACAGCAAGTTTTTATGGAATTTTAGGTCTCTTATTGGGAGTTTTTTATCGTGAGTACACAAAGATGTCTGGTTTTGAAGGAGTAACTGCTTTAGGAAGGCTTCATACACATGCCCTTGCGCTAGGATTTCTATTTTTTCTTATTTTAGTAGTGCTTGAAAAGAATTTTTCAATTTCAAACAATAAATATTTTAAGATATTTTATCCTGTGTACAATATAGGTTTGTTAGGACTTCTAGGAACACTTACATTTAGAGGCATTCTTGAGATTAATGGAACTAGTATGAATGGTCTTAATCATATAGCAGGTACCTTTCACTTTATTTTAGGAATTGGGTTTATACTTTTCCTAATGAACCTTAATCAGGCTTTAAAAAGCGAATATAATTAATATAATCCCGGTAGTACCGGGATTTTTACTTTTAAATATCAAAATAATAAGAGTCGAGTAAATAAGTCTGTTCATATTTTACCGCCATTTTTCTAAGGCTGCTTTTAATTGAGCTAACTGTTGTTTTTCCTTCTTGATATTTTCTAAGGTCCTTTATGAATTTTTCCTTTTCTTTATCTGATGCAACATCCTTGAAATATCCCAAAACGTGTTGCAAGGCATTTATAGAATGGCGAATTTGCTGTGGTTTCTGTAAAGCAGATTCTATAATACTATAAAAATAAACTGCTGGGTAACTGCTTTTATCTTTAAATAACTTCCTTATTTCCAAATAATCTGAAGGTGATTTTTCTAAAACAGAATATTTATACTTACTCCATTCTAATTCAAGTGCTCTTATACCTCTATCAGATATACAATTAATACATTTAATAGCAGACAAGTTTTTATCTTTCACCTCAAGCATTATATCAATATCTTTTCTATCTATACTTTCATAAAAATCAATAAACTGGTTGATACGTATTGTATTGGAGTGAGAGCCAGGTTTCTTTAAAGGGTCTTGCTGGGAATAATGGATTTTTTGAGTGCCATCATTTTCTCGCCACGTTTTTTTGCATTCGTTAATCCAGTAAGCATCACTCATTTGCTTGTTGCAAGTATTAATTTCATTATGTAAATTGTCAAAAATTACAGGTGCATTCAGCATCATCCCTATTTCTAATACATCTGCTAT
Source organism: uncultured Clostridia bacterium (assembly GCA_964619895.1). GTDB lineage: Bacteria > Bacillota > Clostridia > Tissierellales > Proteiniboraceae > Proteiniborus. The sequence goes on from CAZUFW010000001.1 coordinate 96,724, forward strand.
ATTGTATAATCTATCATCATTTTCTAGTACAATACGTTGTTTTACTGTATCATCTAATTCTTTAAAATGTGAGACGAATCGTTTAGTAGCCAGTCCCTTATCATCATAGATGCCTCCGATATGGAGCACAATTTTATGCTCGGATCCTACTCCCAAGCTATCCAATACTTTTGTGTGATATTTTAAATCATCTATTGCCCTAGCTACCACTTCTGCATTTGGAGAGTTTAATACTGTATACTGTCCTGGATGCATGGAAACCCTCATACCACTACGTTTTATCTTTTCACCAATCCTTTGTAGCTGGTAGGAAAATAGTTCCTGCCATAGAATAGTATTTATAGGGCTTGAGCCAAATGGAATTAAATCAGAACTAATCCTAAAGAGGTTTATGTCGTTTTTAATGTTATAGTCAATGATATTTTCAAGGGAATTCAAATTATAGGTAATTAAATCTTTGAGTTTTGCTTCACTTGCATTTTTTAGAGTACACTTTTTAAAATTAGCATCTGGCACACCTACTACCAAACACGCATATCCTATTTTCATAAAAACCCTCCCATCTCAATTGTCAAGGATATTTTATCTACATCTTACATCTACAATTAATTATGCCATAAATATACCATTGCAACCACAGAAGCAAAAATAAAGTCTAGAACAAGTAACGCAAGTAAACAGTTTACGTGTTTTAATAACATATGCCCACAGGAAGTGTTCTACATCTTAGGGATGTAGTTATTTCCTGTGGGCTTTTATTAGCGCTATCCAACTATAAGTGAAAAGTCTTTAGCATTTCCTACTTTTCTTTAAGATAATTGGTTATTTTATATTCACTTAATTTCTTTTGATACCATTCTTGATATGCCTCAGGTATCTTCTCTTCTAGTAAAATATCTTTTATCTTATCCTTATTTTCTTCAAAATTTGCTTCTTTTTCTTCCTTTTTTTCTTCTACTTTAATTATATGGAAGCCATAGTCTGTTTGAACAGGGTCGCTAATCTCACCTATTTCTAAAGCAAAAGCAGCGTTTTCAAAAGTTGGGAGCATCTCTCCTCTACTAAAGAAACCTAGGTCTCCTCCTAAATCTTTATTATTTATATCTTGTGAATACTCTTTTGCTATTTCTGCAAAGTCGCCTCCTGCTAATAGCTTTTCTTTAACTTCTTTAGCTTTTTCTTCAGTTTCAACTAGAATATGACTAGCCCTTACCTGCTCTTTTTGGTTTAGCATGTCTTTGTATGTTTCAAAATAGTCTTTGATCTCTTCTTCTGTTATTGAAATACTAGGCTCAAGAAGTTTTTTTATCTGAATATTGGTAGTAATATTTTTCTTTATATCTTCCAATGTATATCCGTAATATTCCATTGCCTGGTTAAATGCTTCATCTCCACCATAGCTCTCTTTGATTTCATTAATCACCTTTTCTATTTCTTCTTCAGGGATTTCAATTTTTTGTTTCTCAATCTCTAGCTTAATGATTTTCTCAGAAATTAAAGTATCTAATACTTGTGCACCATTTTGCTCAACTAATAAATCATATAGTTCATCTTTAGTAATCACATCATTGTTTATCTTAGCTACAACTTCTCCTTCATTTTTACACGCAGTCATACTTATAACAAGTAATAAAGAAATCGCCAATAATATGTACTGATAAATCCTTTTGCTTGTTAGTTTTCTCTTCATGTCTAAACTCCTCCAATATTAATTTCATAAAAGGGAAATATTTAAAAGCTAATTCTATATCTTCCCAGTTTAAATAACATACTTCCTTTATATCATAGATGTATTGAAAAATCCATCTTTATCAATTATGCAATAAAAATATCATCTCTATTCAAGTTCTAATAGCTTGTCCGCATAATCCTTTACAAAATAACGCTTGCCTTTTTGGATTATTTCATGTCCCTCCATCTCAAGAAAGTTTTTTTGCCCATCTATTCCACTAGGGTACTTTTCATTCAACTCACCGTCTTTTTTAAGTGTTCGCCAATATGGAGTTTCTTCAGTTCCACGCTCTACAGATGCCTTAGCTGCAATGTTCATAAATATTCCTGCAGTTAGAGGGCAAGTATAGTCTGCGTCATGTTTTTTTGCTAAATAGTCTCTTATGTAATCAGCCGTTAACACCTTACCATGTGGCACCTTCTTCATAATTTCATCATAGGCAAGTGGAGGAGCTATTAGCATTTTTGTACCTCCAAATCGCATGACTGCCTTTGGATCAGTAACTTCAATAACTTTGGGCATATCTTTGCTGTCATGTAGCTTTTCATTAAATGATTTCCTAGCCATTTGTATCAACTCCTTATTTTTTATTACTCTAAAACAGACAAAGAAAAACATTTATATAATATTGAGGAGATGTTTAGTTAATTATTTTTATCTACGAATATAACAAATCCTCCTTTTGGTTGCAGCTTCTTGTCAATTCTATTATACCAAATTTAGGAGGATTTTGCTTTTCTTATTTAATTAACTTTTAGTCTTTTATACAGAAAATAAAACAGTTTTTTTCGTATCCAACAACACAGAAACCGAATCTTCTATTTTATATGGGCAAGGGGAAGGAACGACGGTCTTCATCCTAATTTTAGTGACATTATGTTCAATAATAGCACTGTAGTTTTCTCCCTCATAGCTAAGCTCGCAAATCTTATAGTCCTTATTACCCTCGGGTACAATGTGAACTGCTGAAGGACGAAACATAGCTTGGTATGAGCCATTAGGTTTTGTCACACTAAAAGTAATAATGTCACTTTGAAAGACATTATCTTTTACTATTCCATCTATATATATTCCTTCGCCAAAGTAATCTGCAACCTGACGGCTTACAGGAAATTCAAATATTTTTTCTGGTGTATCATACTGCAATATTTCCCCTTGCATCATAAGAGCCACTTTATTTGACATTGTTAGGGCTTCTTGTTGATCGTGTGTTACTAAGATTGTTGTAATTTTAAATTCTCTCTGTAATTTCAATACAAGGCTACGCATTTCCTTGCGCAGATTTACATCCAAACTGGAAAAAGGCTCGTCAAGCAACAGTACATTTGGTTTTGCGGAAAGAGCTCTAGCAAGTGCTACCCTCTGGATTTGTCCCCCTGACATTTCGTGGGGTCTTCTGCTTTCAAATCCTTTGAGTTGTACCTTTTCCAGCAGTTCAGAAGCTATCTTTAAGTATTCATTTTTAGGAACACCACGCATTTTTAAAGGAAAACCAATGTTTTCTGCTGCCGTCATATGAGGAAATAGACGAAAATCCTGAAACACTATAACTGTACCCCGTTTATGAGGGGGTAATTTATCTGCACATTTTCCATCTAGCACAACAGAACCACTAGATTGTGGAATAATTCCAGCAATTGTTTTTAGTAGGGTGCTTTTCCCACAACCAGATGCTCCTAAAAGAGAGACAAAGTCACCTTCTTGCACTGCTAGATTGATGGATTTTAAGATTTTCTTCCCAGAAAGGGATACAGAGATATTTTGTAAGAAAAGTTCCACTTGTCTTCCTCCTTTACTCCATTTTATCATGCCAGAAGGCAAATTTCTTAATACAAGCTTCTATCACTAAAAATACAAATAATGTAGATAGAATAAATAGCAAAGCATAGGCCGATGAGATAGTACGATCTCCTCCCTGAATAAAGGGAACCATCATAACCGCAAATGTCTTAACACTTCCGCCACCAATCATCAAAGTCAAAAAATATTGACTGAATGAGATAATATATCCCATGCTAATTGAGGACATAATACCAGGCATAAGCAAAGGAAGTGTCACATGATAAAAGGCTCTCCCAGGTGAAACACCTAATACATAAGCCTGAACCTCCATACTTTCTCCAAGAGATCTGGTGAGATCAACCATAATATTTATGGTATATGGTAAGGCATAAATTAAATGAACAAGGATAACCCCCAAGACTGTATCAGCAAGTCCCATACGGATAAATACCACATGTATACCCATAGCAAATACGGTGCCAGGAACAATATTTGGCATAACACTCCCAAAAGAAATAAGCTCTTTACCTTTAAAGTCATAAAACACCAATGCCCTAGCGGTCATTGTTCCAATTATGGCTGCAAATATGGCAACAGCCAGAGATAGTCCCATACTTGAAATCAATACAGACATCACATTAGAATGTGGCCCAAACAACTCTTCAACAGCTCGCAATGAAAATCCTTCTGGCATAAGCCTAGGCCAAGTCCATCGGCTAACAAAACTCCAGATAATTAAAATCAAAATTGGTGTCACAATAGAAAAAAGCGCAGTGTATAATAACAGCTTCAACAAGCTATTTTTTTTACGCATCATTCTTATCACCGCCAATTTGATTGATATTTTTTCGGGTCAGCCAATAATAAATAGCTGTCATAACCAAAGTAATAATTAGCAATATACTGTTCATAGCCATGGCATAGGGACGGTGACGTAAGTCTGGATGAATATATTCCACATATGCCTGTACAGGCAAAGCCTTTGGCAAGGTTGGTCCAAGTAAAAAAGGCAACTCATATGCTCCAAAGGAAAAAGCAAATATGATTAAAAAAGCTTTTTTCACAGCAGGCATACACATAGGTAAAGTGATTTGAAAAAATGCCCTAATTTTAGATGCGCCTAAATTTTCCGCCGCTTCGCCTAATGTAGTATTGACACTAGACATTAGTGCCAATACAAAATAGGCCACAAAGGGAATTTCCTTCCACAAATATGCTATTATAATACCTGCATTGTTTGTGCTATATAAAAGTAAAGGAAAGTCACTCTGTGTATGTATAAGCCCTAGTCCGTACATAATTCGAGCCAACAAACCATTTTGGGAAAAAAAAGTAATAACAAACAATGCTACAACGGTGTGGGGAATTAGAATTGGCAGCTTTATGATTTGTAAGGTTTTTCCCCTAGTATTACCCGTATATACAAGGACCGCACAAAGCAATACTCCAAACACCGTTGCTAGCACTGATGAAACCAAGGCTATAACAAAGCTTACACGTATGGAATTCATAAATATAGATTTTTGAATAATCTCTTTGTAATAGCGTAATGTAAAGTCTGTCATGTCAAAAGATGGGATATAGCCAAAACTTTGCACTAACGCATTTCCAATACCTAAAAGAAAAAGAATGCCCAGAAAAATCATGGGCAAAAGCAAAAGATAGGGTGTTCGTTTTTTCAAAGGTTTTTCACTCCTTTAAAAGCATGTCCATGTTTCGAATGACAGCAGACATTTTGAAATAATCGTGTCGAATAATTTCACATATTTTTTTCGCTAGATATTCAAAGTTTGGAGCTGGATTAACCTTCTCCACCAGTTCAATCCACTGAGATGGTATCATATGAGCTCCGCAAAAAGCACCAGCCAATGCACCTCCCACTGAAGCAGAGGAATCATTGTCCCTGCCAAAATTAACACAGCCCTCCACTGTACCACGATAAGCCCCTTCAGATGCCACAAACATACATAGGGCAATAGCAAGACTTTCTGAACCATCGGCTACAAACTGCTGACACACTACGTCATAAAGCTCTTTTTGCAAAGTTTTAGTATTTTTATGCTTAAGGGCAATCTCTATTGTCTGTTTTACAAGTAACTCATTTTTAAGACCTACAGACTGATAAAGAGAGCTGCTGCTCCACAGGTGACCTTCTACACGGCTCTTATGATTTTTTATTGAGTCCATCATCATCTCTATAATCTGAGTTGGTGTGATTTTGGGAATCATGGCTGCAGAAATTGCAGCAGCAGCCATTGCTGCCGAATACCTGGAGTAACCTTCTACTATAAACATTGACTCAAAGGCTTCATCATGTGCTCTTTGTGGATCACAAGGATGGATAACACCGAATGGTGCAATTGCCATAATCGCACCATTTGTAGGTTGTCCACCAAAAACCTGTTTACTTTCTCCATACATAGCTTTGTAATAATATTCTTCTAAAAATGATTTTTCTAAACCTTCATTTGCAAGATGATACTCCTTTGCGTACATTTTACGCAAATCACCGCTAATACAAGCACCATTTTTTTCAATGATTGCTTTGCAAAACAGCTTGGACATGCGGCTGTCATCAGTGTAAGTTCCTGCATCCTTTGCCCATGGGCCATGGGCACCTATAGAAATATCCTCACCGTATGACATCAAAGTATCTATCCATCCAAATTTTTTAGAGATTTCCTCATAATGATACATCTCTACTGGTCCACCCATTGCATCTCCAATGGCTGCACCTATAAGTGCACCGTAAACTCTATCAAACAAACGATCCATTACTTACCTACAACCTCTTCTGCCCAGATTTCTTCAATGACAGGAACCAGTCTTGCAGGCATCTCTGGTAATCTTTTTGAAAGTAATTCGTCTTGAGGAATAGATCCTTTACCAATGTCAACTTTATCAAATTTTGCTTTTTCCTCATCTGTCAACTTGCCATATTCTACTACAGGTAGTGACTTAAGTTCAGAGAATTGACTTGCCTGAAGTTCTGCTGAAATAATCTCGTTAATTGCAACCATAGCTGCTGCCTTATGAGGAGAGTTTGCTGCAATAGCCATATAGTTTGTATTACCAATAGTTCCATTATCAAATAAGAAAGCACGGGCTGTATCTTTATAGGTTCCTTTTTCAATATTAACTGCAACAGAATAAGGACCGTAGCTCATATTCATTACAAGTTCTCCGTCTGTAAACATATTATTCACTTCCGAAGATGTAGCTGGGAAAGTTTTTCCTTCATTCCAAAGGTAAGGATTTAGTTCCCTTAAATACTCAAGTGCAGGTTCAATAGCAGCTTTAACTGTTTCTTTGTCAGCTTTCATATCCATAAACTGTTCATGTCCAACAATATCGTAAATAATATTACGCACAAAGGCGCTGCCAGTAAAGTCTGGAAGTGCAGGATAAGTTACTTTTCCTTTATATTTTTTTACATACTCTAGAAGTTCAGCAGTATTTTTTGGTGCTTCCGGAGTTACAGCACTATCATTAATTAAAACCATCTGTGCTTTACTGTATGGAGCCTCGTAACCCTCAATAGGGTATCCAAAATCATTTTGAATTTCTGCAGAATTTACATCAATGTATTTTCTGAAATTAGGCAAATTATCAGCAAATGGACCAAATAATAATCCATTTTCTTTTGCAGAATAAAAGTTCTCTCCATTAATCCATATCATATCGATGGAGCCATTCTCTTGCCCAGCTTGCTTTTCACCTGAAAGCTTAGCTAGAATCTGGTCAATGTCCATAGGTACGCGTTCTAGTGTAATGTCATACTTTTCTTTTAAAGCAGAAGCTACTGTAGTATCAAGCCATTTATTTCTCTGCTCGTCACCGCCCCATCCATAAAAGTTAACAGTTGTACCTTTAGCTTGTTCAATAATTGTATCAAAATCTGCGTTGGCATTAAAACTTTCTGTGACTACTTTGTCATTTCCATTAGAGCAACCTATAAATGAAAATGATACTATTGATAAAATTAATAGTAAACTAATTCCTTTTTTAATCATATGTATACTCCTCCTTAAAATTATATAAACCATTATTCTTCCTTCGCTACATATATAAAGTAGCGTACTAAGTTAAGTTAAGTTAAGTTAAGTTAAATAAAAAAATAGAATTACTTGTAATTATTTCTCTATAAAACTCCTCCTCCTTTGTTAATTTACTAGTTTTTTATTTATTCTCCATAAATACAACTTAATGATTTCATGAAGAACTATAAACAACATATAGTATGTTAACTTTTAAACAAAGTTTCTATGTTTACTATATCACACTATAAATCTTTTAATTATATAGAGTAATTATGTAGCATAATTATATATTATGGTTTATTCTACTTCTAATTTTAATTGTTAATAAATAGACACTCTTAGTTGATTTTATACTTCCTCATTTATTTTTATAATTATACTAAGTTAAACCAGAGTAGTTGAATTACGTATTATTAGCTTGGTGTTTATAAATGTTTCTTCAACTGGTTGTTCTGGATTTCTTAGTCTCCACAATAGTTTCTCTACCCCTCTTTCCCCAATGATTTCTTTATCTACATGGATAGTAGTCAAAGGGGGATGGATTATATGGCTTTCTGTAACATTGTCAAAGCCTATTACCGATACATCTTGTGGCACACTATAGCCTAGTTCTTCTAATACTTTAATTAAAGGCATGGCTGTTCTATCGTTTACACAAATCCATGCAGTGGGCATATTGGATATTTCTTTAATTTTTTCTTTTAAATACTGGCTATCCCAAAAAGGTTTTTCTCCAAAGGTCAAACAAATTTCTTTATTAAAAGGAATATTGTCTTGGATTAACAACATCCTATATTTGTTATAGCGATGCCAAAAGCTAGGAAAATAATCTATATTACCGAGGAATCCGATTTCCTTATGCCCTAATTCCTTTAAGTGGTTATAGGCTAAGTAGATTCCCCTATAGTTATCCATAACTACCGAATCTATTTCTACATCATCCATATAGTAGTCAAGCATTACTATTGGATATTCATGCTTCTTTAATAACATTAAAAATTTCTTTTCTAATGTTCCAATCGTAATTATTCCATCAAATTCTAGCTGCTTTAGAGGATATGGTAAAATCAATCCTTCCTCACTTTTACGGTCAACTGCTATAAGTGAAACTTCAATTCCATAGTCTCTAACTTTATTTCCTATTCCGTCTAAAATTTTTGCATAATAAGTAGATTCTACAAAATACTTATCTTTAATCAAGACAGCTATTTTAACATTTTTGTCTCTTATTATATATCCCATTTTTAAAGCCTTGTTTTTAATGGTCTCCCTTAATTCTTCACTAACTCCTTCTTTATCATTTAAGGCTCTGGAAACAGTGTTTTTAGATACACCAACCTCATCTGCAACATCCTGCATTGTCACTTTTTTTCTATTCAAATCAAACACTTCCTTTTTCTAATGCTTATACTTACATTTGTAGGAAATATGAATAGCTTACATTAAATCATGTAAAATATATCAAAAACATAACGCTTTGTAAAGTTACTATTTTGTCATTTAAAAGGTGTTGTAACGTTATAAAATAAAAATAATCAACTATATCTGTCTTATATTTTCTCTTTAGTTTTAATTATTACTTAACTAATATGGACATATGACAGCTAGTTATTATGGTTTTTTATTATAAAATAAAAACATCAACTCACTATAGGTGTTGATGTTCCAAGGTATTTATCATAAACTTTTCTTTAAGAAAAATACTTTTAATATATTTTAAGCTATCTTTTATAGGTTAATATGTTTAAGCTAAGTAGATTTGATAATTTAAATTTCAGTTATTTATTTAATTCAGTAACGTTACAAAATATATATTTTCACTTAACACATAAATACAAAGGAACACAAAATGCGTATTGGTACCTTCCTTCTATCCCACTTATTTTACTCCATCATAATTCCCAAAACAGTACTTACTGTATGTATCGGCTTCTATTACTATCAAGCTTAAAACAAAATTAATCTGCAGGCATATGTTGGGTTACACAATGGATTCCTCCTCCCCAAAGGTTCAAGTCCTCTGTATCAATACCAATAACATCTCGTCCTGGGAATACATCTCGCAATATGTCTTTGACCCTATCTTCTGTTTGTTTTAGTTCATCGGATAAGCCTGGCTTCCAATAAGTCTGCATAACTACTGCGCCGTTTGTAACAGCATAGTTCAAATAGCTTCTTATAGGTATTTTCCCGGTATCATTTGGTTTTTGGTAAATTGTAGGGGGCATTGGAATCCTTATTATTTTAAAAGGTTTCCCTTCCTTATCTGTTGCATTTCGAAGTATATTATAGTTTTCTTCAAGTCTTAAATATGATTCACGAGAAGCTTCATTCACATACCTGTCCTCTGGCAAAACCTGGGCTAAAAGTATGGTATTCGTGTCCACAAAACGAGCTATTTCATTAATATGTCCACTTGTAATGCGATCATCTTCAGCCAACCCATTTTTTAACCAGATGATTTTTTTAACTCCGAGAACTCTTTTGTATTCATCCTCAATTTGCTGCTTTGTCATTTGGGGATTACGTTTGAGAACTACGGACTCTGTTGTCATTAATGTTCCCTGACCATTTGATTCTATGGCACCACCTTCAGAAATAAGTTTAGTGCTAATTATCGGTAGTTTGAATAATTGAGCAACAGATTTGTCCACTTGACTCTCTGTGTTTATATAATCCTGGCTGCCATCCCTGCTATAGTTGTTGAAACCGAAGTCCACCACATTCAGTTTATTTTGACTGTCTTTAACAAAAATAGGCCCAACGTCCCTTGTCCATATGGACAAATGGTTAATCACGTAAAAATGAATGTTTGTGCCAGGATAGCCGCTGTCTTTAAGCATGTTCTCAATTTCGGTGACTTCGTCATCATTACGTGCCATTACATTAACTCTAATATATGGGGCAAAAGCCTTCATAATATTAATGATGACTGGGCTTACGGGGTGATCAGCATCTTGATTATATATCTCTGACGGCCACTGCATCCAGGTTGCCTGCTGTTTCTCAAACTCTGCGGGAAATCTGTAAGTAATGAGATCACTCTCTCCATCTGATTTCAAGTTGAGGTGCTTGTCGTCACTTTGATTATCCTTGTTATTTTTAGTATTTTGGTTATATTTACTGTTTTGAGTATAGTTACATGCTCCTGCCACCATCAGTACAAGTGCGCAAATACAAGCTAATGCAATGATTGAATAGTATTTTTTCATTTCATACCTACCTCAAATATATTTTTTATTAGTATACCTATTTTGGAAGGTTATTAACCTTTTACTTTAAATATAATAGGTAAAAGGTTGATAAAGTAGATAAAGTGTTTTATCATAACTCAAAATATAACTATAGACACGTTCCTCTATCTCAGAATATTTATCTTACAGATTTTTTTCACATTTTTTGATATAATGGTAAGACTATATTTAGGAATAAATTTTAAGTGAGAGGAAAATAAATTATGTCATTTTATAAGTTAGGAATCAAAGGGGATTTGGTATACGCTCTTGAAAATCAAAACATAGGCACACCCACTCCTATTCAATCTCTATGTATTCCACTCATCCTAGCAGGAGAGGACCTGATTGCTGAAGCGCAGACTGGCACAGGCAAAACGCTTGCTTTCATGCTTCCTATGTTTCAGAATATAGACATTGAAAATCATAATATTCAAGGCCTTGTCATCACTCCTACTCGTGAACTAGCTATACAAATAACCGATGTCGCTAGGCAAATTGCTGAAGTAAAGCCTCTAAAAATCCTTGCTGCATATGGTGGACAGGACGTCAATGCGCAACTTAGTAAACTTAAAGGTGACGTTCAACTAGTCATCGGAACCCCTGGACGAATATTAGATCATTTAAGACGAGGCACGATTAACTTTAATCAATTAAAAACACTAGTAGTTGATGAAGCAGATCAGATGTTCCATATAGGGTTTAAGCGAGAAGTAGATGATATTATTAAGAATTTACCCAAGAACAGACAGACACTATGTTTTTCTGCAACGATTAGTCATATGGTGGACACATTTTCGAACGAGTATCTTGCAAATCCAAAACATGTAAAAGCACCAAAGAAACAAATTACACTCGAAAACATCATACAATTTGTGGTCGAAACATCCAACAGGAGAAAGTTTGATGACTTCATCAAGATCCTAAAGCAAAGTTATCCGAACAAGGCAATTATTTTTTGTAGATCTAAAATAGGAGCTCATTCTCTCTATGAAGAAATGCTTGCTGCAGGGTTTAATGTGGAAGAAATACATGGATCTCTAACACAAGCTAAACGTGAATTTGTTATGAAAGCATTCAAAAACAATGATGTTAAGTTCTTGGTTGCAACTGATGTAGCTGCACGAGGAATTGATGTAGAAGGTGTGACCCATGTTTTTAATTACAATTTGCCAGACGAACCTGAAAATTATGTTCATAGAATCGGTAGAACAGGTCGTGCAGGACATAACGGCGTGGCATACACGATTTTTACTGAAAAAGATTCAAGGCGACTTGAAGCTATCGAGGACTTTATTAATATGAAAATCAATCGTATCCGCGTATCAGAAAACCAATCGACGATAGGTAAGATACCTAAAAAAATAACTACTTCAAAAAAAGGTTAGCTGTTCAAAACACAACCTTTGAAAACAGAGGTCCATTATCATTCATTCCTATACTAATGTACAATAATGTGCATCCTTGCTATCCTAGTTACAGGAGGGATAGCAAGGGATTACGACTTAATGCACAAATAAATATACTTAAAGCAAGGGATAATCGTAACTAATCCTATAAACTGGGATCCATCTCTTTTTTTAAATGGCTATTTTCATTCTATTGAGTTTATGGTTTTGTTTATGGAGTTGTAGGTTGAGCATCATTGGAAAATTTATAACTCCCTTCCCATTCACCATAATCAGATGATTCAACACCATTTTTGATAGTCCCAACATACGAATTTTGTCCAGGAAGAATAGTTATTTTTACCGTTTTTGTTTCTCCTACTTTAACTAGACCAGCATGGACAGCAGCTGTAGATATATCTGAATCATCTGTATATATGCCGCTACCCCATACACTACCATCTAAACTACCTGTAACTATTACGTTTAGCTCAGTTCCATCAAGCCCTCTGTATTCACTTAAATCTATATCATCAGCTTCATATATATTCAGGTCACCAGTTGGGTTTTGAGGAGTTAATGGTAATGGTACATCAGTAAATCTAAAGCTTCCATACCAATCCTCATATTCTTTAGTTCTTACACCATTTCTAATAGTACCTTCATATGAGCTTTGTCCAGGAAGGATAGTAATTTTTATTGTTTTTGTCTCTCCAACCTTTACTATTCCAGCATGGACAGCAGCAGTTTCTACATCAGAATCGTTTGTATATATACCGCTACCCCATACAGTGCCGCCATCAATTTTCCCTGTCACTGTAATGTAAAAAACCTCTCCATTTTGACCTTCATAGTCAAGTATATCGTACACATTTATTGTTTTTATATCTAACGAAACTGGGCTATTTGGTTTGTCTGGATTATCTGGTTTAGCAATGATATCATTATCAGGAGAACCTGCTACTATAATTAAACTACTTTGAGCAATGAGAACCATATTTTCATCATATGCTCTATATCGATAACTTCCTGGTTCTGCTGGTGTAGAAGTTAATATTTGATGTAATGAAGATTTCTCGCTTAGGGTATATTTGCTGCCTATTATTTTTTGTGGATTAGTTTCATTATCTTTGTATAGTGCTATAAACCCTTTCTTCTTAAGATTATTAATAAAATTCACTGCTAAACTTTCTCGAGGTTCAAAAGGCTCTGCAGGAATCTCCTCAAAATATGACCTTAACTCTCCACTTACTTCTATAACCTCTATTATTTCACTTGTAGCTAATAAATTATTTTCGTTGTCATATATCCTAAAATGGTACTTTCCACCTTTAAGTGGTGCAGATACTTCATACTCACCACTTGTGTTTCTAGCTATATCCTTCCAACTCGTGGCACTATTGGATGAAAAATTCTCAGATGGGAAAAGCCCAATCAATGCATTTACCTGATCAGGAGCATTATTGTACTTTACCTTAATTTTAGGCACTTCACCCGGAGCATAAGACAAGTTAGTAACAACACTAATTGGACCTTTTTTCATGTCGGAAAAACCAGGTTTTTGTAGGAAACCTTTTGTATTAAATATTACTCTCGTAACCTTATTAAAATCCTCATTATTTCGACTTAATAAAAACGTACTAGTTGAAAATGTTTCTTCCTCCCAGTTATATCCATAGTCTAGGTTGTATATAAATTCTGTTATAGTATCAGTATACCAAGGTAGTTTATTAGTGCTGCTTGAACCAGCTCTATTTCTTAGTTCTTGTATCCCAGCTTCTCCTATAAGTGTAAGCTTCATTAACGTAAGTGTGTTAGCAAATGGAATAAATGTTTGATTTGAAGAATCTGTAGATGTATTAAAATTGCCCATTTCTTGGTTCAATTTATGGAAAGAACCAGAAGGGAATATTTTATCAGAAGTTAAATCGCTCAGTGGTGGATTTAATAGCTTTTTATATTCCTCAATATCAATGCCAGTTGATTCTTTAATCATAAAATTAATAAGATTTTTTTTCGCTTTTTCTATTGCTTCTACAACTACCTCTGGTAATAACTCATCTATAAAATCAGAAATACTCCCTATAGCCCTTGTAATATCCACAGCTACATCTGGTGCACCAAGCATGCTAAGTGCATGTTTATCAGCCCATTTCTTTAATTCATCGAAATATTTATCCATGTTTCCGTTTTCAGCTATCATTTGACGGGCTGCCCTTTCATTTGCTGCTACCCAGGCTCCGAGTCCTTTATCTATATCTTCAATCCATGCTTCACAATAAGCCTTCTGAGCAAATTGAAGCGAAACTCCGTATACAATCTTATCTAGGATATTTCCACTTGCATTCTTATTAATTTTATTTATTCTTTTTCTAAGGGCGTCACGAATCGTAAAGAATAAATCCAAATGAGGAGCTAAATCCCCATTTGACCCAAATTTTTCAGCCCGTCTGTCGTCATTTGCCATGTTACTTATATTAACATTTCCTGTTACCAACATATTGTCAAATATAAATCGTTGTGGTATTTTTATGGCGTTCTTACTATCAGATTTATATTCTTGGGGTATCATACTATCTACATAGGCCTCTATAACAGAATGTTTGCGAATAATATCTTTTTCAGCTTGTGTTAACCCATCAGCTACATTAGGCCAAGTTCCACCCGCCCAATGATTAACATAGCTATGCCCAAAGTAATCACCTGCCGCGTGAGCCATGTAGCCTAACATAAAGGCTTTCGCTTGCATTTTGTTGTCCACTCTTAAATATTGATTAGCAGGATCGTTGGGATTTTTTGGATTATATTTGTCGATGGGAATAGTGGAACTAATACTCACATCAATCATCCTTTGAACATCAGAAGGGGAATATTCTGGTAAGTTTTTAGCTGCATCCCAAAATACTTCTATTAGCTCTCCCGAAGTATACATATCATTTCCTGTATGGATTATGGTTTGCCCTATTATAATATCAGAAAAAAGATCTGGCCCTATTGCTCCTGCCCTATAAAAGTCTGGATAAACTCGAATCAAATCCCGATACTCAGGAGCGACTTGGAATTTACCAAAAGGTTTAATTTCCACATATCCATTGTTCTTGTTTATTTCATCAATTATGAGGTTTGCTGAATATACATGGGTTTTTACCTTCCACGCATATGCTGGTGTAAAATTAGCAAAAACTAAAAATGCTACCATTACAAAAGTAATAAGTGTTCTTAGTACGTAAACTTTCTTTTTCATAATCATCCTCCCCTTAAATATTTTCTTAATATCTATAAGTACTTTTTCATTATGTGCTCACTTGTAATTCAATCATCTTTCAATCCAATGGAACAAATCTCATAGCACGTTCTTGGGGTCAGGCTTGAATTATTCCCTTTCGTGACTCTCTTACCTTACTCTCCTCCTGTTAGTGAATCTTCAACCATTTTATCAAGCCCTTCTGATTGAATAAGATACTTTCTTAGATTTATTGAGTGTATTTCCTGTGAGTTCCATACGACAAACCAATACTCATCGCCTGTATGAGGAATGAATACCTGATACTTTATTTTTTCTGAATTTGGAACATATGCATGTTCTAAGTCCAGTTTAATTGTATAGGTCCGCTCTGCTAAGGAGTATTTCTTTTCCCTGAACTCCATCATGCCTTTAATTACCAAACCAGATTCTATGTTTTTTTCATCAATCATATCAAGAATAGCTGGAATGATATCTCCATCTTCATATGGGCTCTCATCATCATTTGGCACTAACTTTTGTTTAAATATAACATCCTTAGTAATCTTATCGAAATCCGACAGAAAAAGATTCTCCATCGTCATATGTGTTAGTAATATCCGCATTTTCTATAATTGAAATAATGTTATTTGGAAAGCCCGGGGGTAACTCTAATTTATTGCCTTGTTTTACTATTGGCTGATTTTTGTTCGACTGCTTTTCTTGAGTGCTTTCATCTGTGTCTAGAGCTTGCTCATTTGGCTTATATTGAACACTTTCAACAGGCACTTTATTAGCTATTATCATATCTTGTGTTTTGCCTTTTCGCTGATTACTGCAGCCAACTAACGTAATAAATAGGATTAATATAATCAGATATTTTTTCATATTAATAACCCTTTAAAATGACACATTAATTAAAACGCTAATATCGTCGCCGTTGTACTTACTTATTGTTATCATAATCCCATATTTATCCTTAGTGCCCATAAGAATATATGTATCGTCTTTTTTATCCTCTACAGTAATAGTTCCACTTTTCATAATGTCCTGATAAAATGCTACAGCTTCTTCATAGCTCTTATCTGTCTCGAATACAATACCTATTGCCTTAGCTTCCTTATTATCATTTACATTAACGATACTAGCATCGTCTAGAAGTGGAAAAACATCATTAGGGAAGCTTTCAGGCAAGCTCAAATTCTCTCCTGTTTCACCTAAACTCACGTTTATGCCCATCCCGCTATTTTGCTTTACTTCATCGATCACATCCTGTGCAGATTTATCTCCGTCAACTTTAGCAGTCTTTGTTTGCAATGTTTCATTTTCATTGTTATTCTGTGTAGTGCTGTTTGAACAACTGATAAAAAACACAGTCATAAATATCAATATTGACAAAAGTATTATTCTCTTCATAATATGCATCTCCTTACTTTTTATATGAAAGCTTGCAGCATAAGTCACAGACTTTCATTGCTCAATTAAGATTAGACTTATTTACCTCAATACAGCTTTTCATTCAAGAGATTATTTTCCTCCAAGCTTTTCAAAAGATCTCATTGACATGGCAATAGCCTGTTCTCCAACTCGGAGAACTGGCCGCCTCCCTTCATTAAACCACTGAGCCCTCCAAATAAATCACCTATATTCTTTCCTCCTTTCCTTATTAGGTTAACTTTGCGTCTCCTCTTCTGCATCACAACCAGAATAGTTGACTTAGTTAGATTTTTGTAATGGTAAATATTAATGAGTTTGGATAGTTCCTGATTTCATCATACTGAAAACACGGCTTGCTGTAATCATTCCGGGGGTGATTGTCAAGCCCAAAAGGGGGTGATTTTGGGGGTGATTTTTTATGACCGGTCAAATCCTCTATCTAAGTCATACTTAAAAACCTTGACTGGAACCTTGCATTTATAGCTTTTCGTAAAGATTTTTCAAACAAGATTTGCGAATGGTAAAAAGAGGTTCGCATATTATGAAAGTAGGGCGCATTGTGGGGATTGTGATGTTGCTTTCATCAAATTTCAAAAAAAATACCGCCAATTTGGCGGCCGAAAAAAATATAATTTTTCTGCTAATCGTGTGTAAAGGATTTTTAATTGCTTATTGAAAACTCTCTTATATCACTGTCATCATTCAAATTACCTCTTATTATCTATAAAAACCTTAATAATTCATGTTAAAAACAGCCCTTTTTCAGCCTGTTTATGCCCATTTTTGCTGAAAAGCCATAGGTTGAAGAGCCTTATTTACCCTTCCGGCCACAACTCCTATCTTCTCACTTTTTTATATTTTTCCTGCATCTTTAGTAAGTGAATAATTCAAACCTAACCCCTTGTGATGTTCATAGGTTAGGTGGTATCACAAAAGAAAACAAATCCTTCCACCTTTATCAGCTGCTACAACAAGGAGCATAATATCATTCCTTTTGTTGGTATAGTGACATTATGCCCCTATGTCCAGACTTTTTCTGCTGCTATTCATTATTTCCTATATAGGTGGTTTAGAAAGTGTTTCAGATTTTTAATACTTATCTTTACTTATTCAGATTCCGTCATATATTTTTGCTCAAACCCTTTATTTCTTAGGTTTCCGTAAATAAATCCTGCTATTGCGCCAACAGCTGCTGGGATAATCCAACCAAGTCCCTTTGAATAAAATGGTAGAATGTTAAGGATATTAACTTTTAGTCCAAATTGTCCTAAGGCCTCTAAGATGCTGACAAAGGAAGTACATATCATAGTAAATAAATATACATAAGAATTCCCCTTGAAAAAATTATTTAAAAGTGCAAGTACCATAAGAACAATTGCCATTGGATATATAGCAGTCAATGCAGGAACTGAAAATTTAAGTATTTGTGTCAATCCTACATTTGCAAATATCATACTTGATACAGAGAGTATTGTAATCAAAGTTCTATATGAAACCTTTGGCATCAACTTTGCAAAGTATTGACTGCAGGAGGTTAAAAGTCCTACTGATGTTGTTAAACAAGCAAGGGAGAATATTACCCCTAGTAAAACTGATCCCTTTTGTCCAAATAAGTAAAATACTACATTTGTAAGTGTTTGAGCTCCATTTTCAGTCACTCCAAACCTTGTCTGTGAAACAGCTCCTAAATATGCAAGCATTCCATATATAATTGCTAATAGCAACCCTGCTATCGCTCCTGCCTTTATTGTATTTGACACAAGTTTTTTTTCTTCTGTTACTCCCATGTCCTTTAAAGCAATAGAGATTACAATACCAAAATTAAGGGCTGCTATAGCATCCATTGTCATATATCCATCTAAAAATCCTTTAAGTAAAGGAAACTGTGCATAATCACCAATAGGTGCTACAAATACACCTATTGGTTTAAACAAACTAAATACAAATATACTTGCTATTAAAACCAATAGTACCGGTGTTAAAACTTTTCCAAATCTATCTACGAGTTTTGATGGTGACATACATAACCAATAGGCTATCCCAAAATAAACTAAGGTGTATATAAATAATGGCAAACTACTTTCACCTACTGTATTTGATAAAAATGGTGAGATTCCCATTTCAAAGGCTAAGCTTGCTGCTCTTGGTATACCTAGAAAAGGTCCTATTGATAAATAAATCAAAACCGTAAAGGCAAAGGCAAACCTTGGATGCACACGACTTGCCAGTATATGAAGTCCACCAGCCTTAGCAACTACAGCAATTGCAAGTATTGGAAGACCAAC
>CAZUFW010000002.1:0-34347 GCA_964619895.1 uncultured Clostridia bacterium
GCAGATGATGTTGGAGCCAAAAATAAACTTTGTCAAATCTACAGGCTAATATCTGAATATCATGAAAACCAGGGAGATTACATGAATGCCCTAAAATATTATAAGAATTACTATAATTTCAAGGAGCAAGTCATGAGTTCCAATCTTGGTAATAAGTTGGAAATATTAAATATAGAGCTAAAAAACATTGAAATAATAGGTAAATATGAACAGATAAAAATCAGGCTTGAAGAGGAGATAGCAATTCAGAAAAATGAACTAGAAAAGATAAAACTGGCAAATAAAATGCTTGAGAAAAAAGCCTATGAAGACGAATTAACAGGAATTCCAAATAGAAGAAGTATCAATGCTTATCTTGAAAAAATTTTAGAGGAGATGTCCTCAAAGGAAGAGCAGATAGTCTTATTTATGATAGATATAGATAATTTCAAAAAATATAATGATTATTGGGGACATGCCCAGGGAGATGTATGTCTTAGAAAGATAACAGATAGTATAAAGAAGATTCAGAACAATAGGGATGATGTCTTTGGAAGATACGGAGGAGAGGAGTTTGTATATATTTCCACTTCTTTAAGCTATGAGGATGCATTAGAGCTAGGAAATCTTATTCGGACAGAAGTCGAGATAATAGGTCTTTACTATATAGATAAAGGCGAGCATAAGAATGTAACTATAAGCGTAGGAGGAGCCATTGGTAGTAGCTCAGATTTTAGCTCAATTGCAAACATAATGGAAATTGCAGATAAGGAGCTTTATAGGGCTAAAGAAGTGGGCAGGAATATGACAATTTTAAGGAACATGAAGACTTTAATTTAAAATAATATGGATATCGAAAAGCCTTGATTAGATTTTATATCTGGTCAAGGCTTTTATAGTGTCATGAATCCATCACATAACTCTTTTTGTTTTATTCTTCATTTTCAAATAAATTTACTAAACTAACAACAAATAACATATCATTATAGAAAATACAATTAATTATTTTGACTCTAAAAAAGGAAATTAGAATCATTCAACGAATATAAAAAATATAAAATTGGTGAGGTGAACAATACTTGAATGATGTTATCATAATCGGTGCTGGAATTATAGGCACTAGTATAGCAAGGGAACTATCTAAGTATAAAGTTAAAGTGCTAATATTGGAAAAAGGTACAGATGTATCAATGGGTGCTACTAAGGCTAATAGTGCAATTGTTCATGGAGGGTATGCAGAGAAAAACTCAACTTTGAAGGGAAGGTTATGCTACAGGGGAAGGATACAATTCAAGAAACTAAACGAAGAGTTGAACTTTGGATTTAGAGAAACAGGTTCATTAGTAATTACTACAGAAGATGATAAAGAACCATTGGAAAAGCTTATGGAAAATGGCATAAAAAATGGACTTGCAGATTTGAGTATAATTGGTCCTGAAGAAATAAGGAAAATTGAACCTATATTAACCTATGATGTTAAATGGGCATTATACTGTAAGGGAGCAGGTGTTTGCTCTCCATATGAAATGGCCATAACCATGGCTGAAAACGCAATTAAAAATGGTGTTACATTAGAATTAGAAAATGAAGTTGTAGCCATAGAAGAGATAAACGGTGGGTTTAAGGTAACAACTAATAAGGGAGAATACTATGGCAAATATGTAATAAATGCTGCTGGGATATATGCTGATGAAATTTCAAAAATGGTGGGAGTAGACGATTTTGAAATCTTTCCTAGAAGCGGGGAATATATTCTATTTACTAGGGGTACTGGTGATCCTATTAATACAGTTATATTTCAACTGCCTACTAAGCTTGGAAAAGGTATATTACTTACTTCTACATATTATGGGAATCTCTTAATAGGACCAGATGCAAATGATGACATTGATAGGGAAGATACATCAACACATATTGAAAGAATAGCAAGTATATATAATCAAACTAAGGCATTATATAATAAAATTGATCCTAGACAGTTTATTAGAAGTTTTACTGGAATTAGGGCTAGAAGTTCAACAGACGATTTCATTATTGAGGAAACAATGGTTAAAGGTTTTATTAATGTGGCAGGAATTCAATCCCCTGGCCTTACATCATCACCAGCTATTGCAGATATGGTTATAGAAATTCTTAAAAACATAGGATTAAAATTAGAAGAAAATCTCAACTTTGATCCCTATAGAAAACCAAATATAACTAGAAGGCCTTTAAAACCATTTAAAGAAATAAAGGACTTAGTAGAACTCCCTTTAGGTTCTAAAGGAAGAATTGTATGTAAATGCGAACAAGTGCTGGAGGAAGAAATTGTTAATGCCTTACATAGGGGAATAAAAGTTAAAACATTTGATGGGGTAAAAAGAAGAACTAGAGCAACTATGGGATGGTGTCAAGGTGACTTCTGTAAACCAAGAATTATCGAAATAATGGAAAGAGAATATGGAGAAAAGGTAGACCCTTTATACGACATAGAACATAGTGGAGTAAATAGAGTTCAAAAGTCCGAGCTATTAGAATACTTAAAAAGCCTTGATTAGATTTTGTATCTAGTCAAGGCTTTTATATTTCCATAGAGTCTCCATTTACAGATACTGATTGAATCCCAGAGGGCGGTTTAATTCGCGATGCAATCAGATAATTTGAGGAACTAGCATAGTTACGGTGCAGCATCTATAAACTAGAATATATATTAAAAAAGCCTTTGTAGTGCACTTTTTAGCGATAATATACCTTTTTTTTGAACTTCCCTAGGGCTGCAAGAAAGTAAACTAATCTTCTAGCTTAAAAGTTTTTATAGAATAGTCAAGATCAGTTACTAATACTTGAAAGTGTTGTGCTGATTTTGAAACCTCATTTAGTGCACTAATTTGCCCAGCTGATAATGTAGATATAGTTTCTGTTGTTGATGAAACCTCTTTAGACAACTGGGAAAAGATATGGAAAACTTCTATCATATCTTCTTTTTTACTGTTCATGTCAACACTAATATTTTTAATATCTCTAACTTTTGCCCTTAAATCATTTATAGAATTAGATATTTTGTAAAAAATATCTTTATTTTCACTAACGGCATTATCAAAGTTATTTAACAATAGCTTTATTTCATCCATGAATCCTACTGCTGCTTTAGAATTATTTTGTATTTCATCTATAAGTTCTTTTACCTGCTTAGTTGCTTCTTCTGATCCTTCAGCTAATTTTCTTATTTCCTCTGCTACTACTGCGAAACCTTTTCCACTTTCCCCTGCTCTTGCTGATTCAATAGCAGCATTTAGTGCCAGTAAATTTGTTTTTTGTGCAATATCACTTATGGTATTAGTTATGCTATTTATTTCGTTTGAATTATTATTCATCTCATTAATAATATTACTAATTTTTTCTGTAGTATAGCTATTTTCTTTTGATTCTTTTGTTAATTTATTAACTATGCTGAAACCACTAGTGATAAAATCATCAGTTTTATCAGAGATATTATTCATCTCATTGGTAGATGATGCAATGTATTCTATACTTTCAGCCAGTTTGTACAACTTCAAAGCATCAGAGTCTGTTTTTTCTGCTAGACTATTTGTATTTACAGATACGATTTCTATATTATGATTTATGTTACTATATGATTGATTGGATTCTTCAGTAATATGTATAAGTGAATTCGAGGCTTCTAAAACAGAATTTGACGATATTGCAATACGTTTTACAAGTTGTTTTAAATTATTAATCATATCATTTGTTCTATCTGCGATATCCCTTAGTTCATCATTTGATGTAACGTTAGAATAAACATTTAAATTACCTTTTTCAACTTGCTCCAATGTTTTTGTTATTTTCTTTATATTTTTTACTAAGTTATTCGCAACTAGTGTAGCAAGAGTAATAGTTACAATAACTCCTAAGAAAATTGTAATTAAAAGTATTACCATCATTTTCTTATTTGTCTTATTTTGCTCTTCTATAATTTTTTTACTGGTTTCTCCATAATAGTCACCAATGGAATCAAGTGCATCTTCCATATCTTTAAATTTTTGATCGCCTTCTTCAAGTGACAGCTTATATCCATTTTCTCTGTCAGCAGAATTATTACTACCTGAAAGACTAACTATTTTTTCACTGATTTTCTGCCATTCTGCCCTTAAGTCATCATAATCAGAAAGCATTATTTTCTCATTTTCATCAAGTATATTATTTTCATACTTACTAATACGTTCTTCAGATTGTTTTATGTTTTTATGATAACTCTCAAGTTGTTCCTTATATAATTCTGTATCTGGAGCGCATAAAAATAGAGATTTTTCTGCAATTAGTATCTGATTCAAATCAACACTAGCCTCACGAACATATTGAAGATTTGTTTCTCTAATGTTCAATTTTCCGGATATAACTCCAACTATACATATTACTAGTGTAATTATTATAAAAACACCAATGAGTTTTGTTTTTATAGCTAACCTCTTTGGTTTTATGCTGAAATTTTTACTCATATTAATCCTCCATATGTAATAAAAAGTTTTTGACTATATATTATATTTTTAAAAGTAATTTACAACTATGATAAATATTCTACATACTTTCGACAATTCCTCATAAAATTTTTAATTATGGTTTGTTTTCTTAATAAATTCATGTCAATATATCTAAAAAAGTAATAATGAAGAAATTAAACAAAAGTTAGGACAATGTAAAATTCTATTTACTAGCCCTACACCAGAGAAATCTAATGTAGAGATGAATTAAATTGAGAAGATGATACTTCTTATGAAACTAAATTTGAGGAGATAGATGAAGTTTTTGAAATCATACAAGAAATCCAATTCTGGAACTCAAAACATATAAATTTCACGGTATGCAAGGAAATTTAATTGTATAATCAGAATAACCCTAAATATCTCTAAGGCAACTAAATCAAAGTAATGTCATTGACAAACACAAATGCTATGATACAATAATATTACATATGTAAGAACAGGAGGTATTTTTATGCGAAGCATACCGGTAATTTCAGATGCCGAATATCAAGTCATGAAAATTGTATGGGCATATGCGCCAATCAGCACCAACGATGTCGTTGAAAAGCTGGAAACGACCACATCGTGGAAGCCAAAGACAATTCAAACCTTGTTATCACGGCTGGTTAAAAAAGGAGCATTGAAATATGAGAAGAGCGGCAGGGTCTTCGTTTATACGCCGTTAGTGCGAGAGACTGAAATATTGGATCAAGAAAGCAATACCTTTCTGAATCGGTTTTATGATGGCACATTAAATTCAATGGTTGTAAATTTCTTGGAGCGTGATAAGCTTTCCGAAGAAGATATAAGTGAACTGAAATCTATCTTGGAGAAGAAACGTTCACAAAGGAGGTAGTTTGATGGGCAATTCATTTTTTATACGCTTAATATTAAGTTCCCTCGCTTCCTCCGTTGTTATATTGCTTATTTTATTCACAAAAAAGGTACTGAAAAAACACATTTCTATAAGATGGCAATACAACATGGGATTGCTAGTTTTTATTCTTCTGATCTTTCCTTTCATACCCACAAATCTATTGAATTTTACGAATATGGGAAGTTGGCTGCTTAATGGCTTGCACGCCCCGCAGACGGTGGCAACTGAAATGGCTGCTATCGGTGGAGGTACTCAAACAGTAAAAGGAATGAGTTGGTTGCAGGATTTCACGATATCAGTAGACCGCGCCACACCCGGATATATTGTTCGCATTTTCATGCTCATATGGCTTGCGGGCTTTGTCACTCTTGCTATTTTAACATTTTCCTGTAACAAGAAGTTACGCCTGATTACGGAATCCATGAAGTCGATAAATGATAATGAGATAGTTGTGTTATTCGCCCAATGTAAGGCTGAGCTTGGCATTAAAAATAACATCCTGTTTGGAATGTCAATCCTTGTCAATGCACCAATGACAATCGGTTTTTTTAGGACACGCATTATTTTGCCTATTGAAATCTGGAAAACGCTCCCCAAAGAGGATATTCGATATATCCTGCTGCATGAACTCACACATTGCAAAAACAAGGATATTCCGATAAACAACCTCATGTGTTTGTTTCAAATCTTATATTGGTTTAACCCTCTCGTATACCTTGCGTTTAAGGAAATGCGGCTGGATAGGGAGATGGCTTGTGACTTGGCCGTGCTGAATCGAATTCCCGAAGAACAATACATTAATTATGGAAATACGTTGTTAAAGTTTGTTCATAATATGTCATCTCCTGCAATGCTGTCTTTTGCGGCGGATATGGGAGGCACCAAGCGACATATAAAAAAGAGAGTGGAAAATATTGCGACCTTTAAAGCGGAATCTATATTGTTAAAGATAAAAAGTATTTGCGTGTTTACCCTTATAGGACTTCTCATTTTCAGCCAAGTCCCCGCTATTTCCGCATTGGCGGCTTATGATGACAGCAAGTATCATTTTGAAGCCAACAATGTCATATATGAAGACCTGTCCTTATTCTTTGACGGCTTTGATGGGAGTTTTGTCCTTTATGATATGGAAGATGATTTGTATACCATTTATAATAGGGATAAAAGCGTGACAAGAGTATCACCTGCTTCAACCTATAAGATATACAGTGCACTGATTGCTCTAGAAACAGGCGTCATTGAAACAGAGCGTTCTGTACAGGAGTGGGACGGCACTGCCTACCCTTACGAGGCTTGGAATAGAGACCAAAATCTAACATCAGCCATGCAGAACTCTGTAAGCTGGTATTTTCAGAATATCGACGCAAAGGTTGGCATTAAGGAGTTAGGTGATTATTACACAAAGCTGTCTTATGGTAACTGCGACCTGTCCGGCGGAATTACGAATTACATGATGGAATCTTCGTTACGTATATCACCGGTGGAACAAGTAATACTCCTCAAGAACCTTTGCAATAACGATACTATTTTCAAAGCTGAGTATGTGGACACAGTGAAAGACACATTGCGTTTGTCAGGAAACGGCAGCGCAGTACTTTCGGGAAAAACAGGTACTGGTTCAGTAAATGACAAAGTAATAAACGGCTGGTTTATTGGATATGTCGAAAACAATGAGCGCACATTTGTATTTGCAACAAATATCGGTGGTAAAGATAAGGCTGGTGGAAGTGTTGCCGTGCAAATCACGCTTGATATAATAAAATCCAAAGGCATTTATTAAAATCACTTTCCTATAAGAAAAAAAATAGAAGTCAAGTATCTTGAAAAAGATACTTGACTTCTAAATCTTACAAGTGTAATATATAGCAGAGTATTACACTTGTAAGATTTAAATTAGGGGGGTTCTCAATGTTAAAAAAACGAATTCTTTTGATACGTGCTATCCTATGCGTTGTGACACTGGGGATAGCCAGCGTGTTTTTATACCCATCGCTTGGTGGGCAAATTCAAAAAAAGTTACAGGGTGAAGAAATAAAGCCAATGAAGCCAGATGAATTTGTGACACATTACTTTTCTCTTGTTGGCGAAGGTCAATATGAAGAATTATACGCTATGTTGAGCAATCAAAGTCAAACAGCGATTACTGAAGAAGATTTTATTAAAAAACACAAAAACATTTACGATGGTATTGGAGCAAAGAACCTTACGGTTACCATCGAGCAGGTATCTGATTTTAAGAACGACATAGACAAAATAGAAAAAGGCACCATTCAAAAAATGATTGAATACTTCCTACGCATGGACACGATAGCGGGGGAAATTGCATATTCTGGCAATATGATACTTAGCTTAAATGAAAACAAGGAATATCGAATTGAGTGGTCGCCTCAAACAATTTTCCCATCGCTTACATGGACTGATAAGGTGCAGAGCAACACATTAAAGGCAAAGCGTGGTTGTATTTATGATCGAAACGGCGAAATGCTAGCGGGTCTAGGCACTGCCTCTTCTGTCGGGTTAGTACCCGGAAAGATGCGCAAAATTGTGGAAGATGCTTCACTAGTCAAAGATGATTCTGTGGCTGAAAACATCGTATCTGATGTTAGTAACTCTGATATTAACGAAAATGCGTCAACTACAATCTATAATGAAGAAGATATTGCCAGGGTCGCTGAACTTTTGGAAATAACACCGGAGAGTATTATGAAAAAACTCAACGCTTCTTATGTGAAGGATGATACATTTGTTTTTTTGAAAAACGTGTCAATGGATGAGCAAGAGCTCAAAGATGAGCTGCTAACCGTAAAGGGCGTTTTAATTAGCACTACTCAAGTGAGATATTACCCTTTAGGCGAAAAGGCGTCTCATTTGATTGGTTATATTCAGGGTATAAACTCTGAGGAACTGGAGGTTCTTCGGGATCAAGGATACCACATGAACAGCGTCCTCGGTAAAGCCGGACTGGAAAAGATATACGAGGAACAACTCCGCTCCATAGATGGGTATGAGATTATCATTGTTGACGATAAGGGAAATGTAAAAGAAACATTGGCCAGAAAAGAAAAGTCTGACGGCAAGGATATAACGATTACGATTGATACTCAAATACAAAATCAGCTTTATGATTTGTTTTGTAATGATAAAAGCTGCTCAGTTGCTATTAATCCCAAGACTGGCGAGGTGCTTGCGCTTGTAAGTACACCTACCTACAATGCTAATGATTTTGTGCTTGGTATGAGCATGAGCAAATGGACTGTACTTAATGAGGATGTTAATAAACCTATGTATAACCGTTTCAAGGCGGCACTTTGTCCTGGCTCTACTTTTAAGGCGGTAACCGCTGCTATCGGAATCAATACGGGCATTATTGCATCCACTGATGACTTTGGATATAGCGGGCTTAAGTGGCGAAAGGATGAAAGCTGGGGTGGGTATTACATTACCACAACGAAGGAATATAGCGGCCCTGCTAACATAGAAAATGCGCTAATGTATTCTGATAATATATATTTTGGCAAAGCGGCTTTAAAAATCGGTGCTGATTTGTTTGCGGAGCAGTTAACAAGCATTGGATTTGGAGAGCGTATCCCGTTTGAATTTGGATTGAACTCTTCAGTAATCTCGACTACCAAAACGTTTACCTCTGAAATTCAATTAGCGGATAGCGGTTTTGGACAAGGAGAAATACTTGTAAATCCCATTCATTTGGCCTCCATTTACTCCGCATTTGTCAACTCTGGAAGCATGATACAGCCCTATCTGATCCAGCAGGATACTCCTGTACCGGAATTTTGGAAGGATCACGTTTTTACATCTAAAACTGCAAGGGTTGTCCGTGACAGTCTTGTGAAGGTTGTTGAACGTGGTACAGCGACAGATGCTCAAGTCCATGGATTAACACTCGGTGGGAAAACGGGTACGGCAGAGGTCAAGCAATCAAAAGACGATACCTCTGGGACAGAACTTGGCTGGTTTGTTTTATTCACGGCAGACAATAATGTTGAATCCCCCTTATTGGTTGTGTCAATGGTCGAGGATGTAAAAGGACGCGGTGGAAGTCATTATGTCTCACCAAAGGTAAAAACAGTATTTGAAAAAAGAGACTAATATAGTATGGAACAATTCAGCAGTAATGATAATGCTACAACGATTGTCATAGTAATTGCTGCAGCGGTACAAAAGGGGATTGATTTATGAAACAAACAAGAGTGGATATTGGGCCTTGTTTGCAAGAGCAAGACCAGAACTAAAATCCGGGGGGATACAGAGTTGAAAAATTTTCTTCTATTTTGTCTCAAATGCAAGTAAGAAAGTCTTATAAATGTCAGATAACAAAGAATTTTAATTCATCTTGGCATTATAAAGTATCCATTATAATTTTAATCTTCTTTATTTTGCCGATAGGAAATTTTATAAAGTTTCCTACTAGGTCAATATCTAATATCCATTTAGTAGAAGTTGGAAGACCTGAAGCTTTAGATATAGTAGTTAAAAAAGAAGATACACAAAATATATCAGAAGTTCAAGATATGGAAGAAGGAAATCATATTTATTCAGCAAATATAGAACATATTAAGTTAGCAAGAAGTATTTAGAAAAAAAACCCACAAGAAGCATAAACTACACAATAGATAAAATAGTAGTTGTATTTTTAGTACAAAAGGGTTATAATTTATTCTAGACACTAGTCAAATGAATTAATTAGGGGGTCATTAAATGAAAAAAGTACTAACAATTGCTTTGGCTATCATGTTGGCAACTATGAGTTTAGTTGGATGTGGTGGTAATACAAGTAAAGGCGCTGAAATAGCTCTTATTACTGACAAAGGTAACATTGATGACAAATCATTTAACCAAGGTTCTTGGGAAGGTGTAGTTGCTTTTGCAAAAGCAGAAAAAATCTCACATACATATATTAAACCAGAAGAAGCTTCAGATGCTGGGTATCTTGCAGCTATCGACCTTGCAGTACAAGGGGGAGCAAAAGTAATTGTTACACCAGGATTCTTGTTCGAGGTTCCAATTTACGAAGCTCAAACAAAATATCCAGAAGTTAAGTTTATTCTTCTTGACGGAGCACCTCATACAGCAGATTATTCAGTATTCGAAACTAAAGAAAATGTTGCAAGTATATTGTATGCAGAGGAGCAATCAGGATACCTTGCTGGTTATGCTGCAGTTATGGATGGAATGACTAAGCTTGGATTCATGGGTGGTATGGCTGTACCAGCTGTACAAGCATTTGGATATGGATACCTTCAAGGAGCTGAAGATGCTGCTAAAGAGTTAGGACTTCCTGACGGAGCAATCAAGGCAACATATCATTATACTGGTAACTTCGAAGAAAATGATACAAACAAAGCAACTGCAAAAACAATGTACCAAGAAGGTACAGAAGCAATATTCGCTTGCGGTGGTTCAGTTGGTAAATCTGTTATGTCAGCAGCTAGCGAAGCAGGAGCAAAAGTTATTGGTGTTGATGTTGACCAAAGATATGATAGCGAAACTGTAATAACATCAGCTACAAAAGGTCTTGCAGCATCAGTTATAAGTGTTCTTGAGTCTATCTATAAAACAAATAGCTGGAGTCAATATGCAGGAACAACAACAGTATTTAATGCTGCTAACGCTGGTGTTGGTCTTCCAACTACTGTAATAGGAGACAAGAATGGAAATTCATTCGATAGATTCCAGTCTTTCAACAAAGAAGCATATGATAAAGTATTTGCGAAATTAGTAGATGGAAGCATTTCAGTTAAGCGTGAAATCCCAGTTGCAGATCCAACAGGATATGCTACTGCTAATGAGCTTACTAGTGCATTAAATCTTCACAAAGTTACAGTTACTACAAGATAGTAAAAATAAATAAATTTTACCTGCCATATCAGGCTAGGCCTTATGCAAGTAAGATTCAGTTAGTGGGGGAAAGGCTAGTATTTTCCCCCATTTTCTATATAAAAAAATACTTGGAAATTTTATGATTTAGTAATAAAAAATATAATTAGAAGAAGAGGTTAACGTGGAAAATTATATTGTTGAAATGCTTAATATTACAAAAAAATTCCCGGGGATTATTGCAAACGACAATATTACCCTAAAATTGAAAAAAGGAGAAATACATGCACTTTTAGGGGAAAATGGTGCTGGAAAATCCACGCTTATGAGTGTACTCTTTGGACTTTATCAACCTGAAAATGGGGAGATAAGAAAGAACGGAGAAGTTGTTATGATCA
Organism: uncultured Clostridia bacterium; assembly: GCA_964619895.1. GTDB lineage: Bacteria > Bacillota > Clostridia > Tissierellales > Proteiniboraceae > Proteiniborus. The sequence continues at coordinate 11,592 of CAZUFW010000002.1, forward strand.
ACAACCCTAATGATGCCAATGCACTGGGAATTGGAATGGTCCATCAGCACTTTAAGCTAGTGGAGATTTTTACTGTACTTGAAAACATCATTCTTGGTGTTGAACCTAATAAGATGGGATTCCTTCAAAAGAAAGAAGCTAGAAAAAAGGTTATGGAACTTAGCGAAAGATACGGACTCAAGGTAGACCCAGATGCTTTAATTGAGAATATTACAGTAGGAATGCAGCAGAGGGTTGAAATTCTTAAAATGCTTTATAGAGAAAACGAGATCTTGATTTTTGACGAGCCTACAGCTGTTCTGACTCCACAGGAGATTAAGGAACTTCTCCAGATAATGAAGGGATTTGCGCAAGAAGGTAAATCCATTCTATTCATTACCCATAAACTTAATGAAATTATGGAGGTTGCAGACAGATGTACAGTTCTTCGAAAAGGCAAATATGTTGGAACTGTAGATGTTAAAGATACAACTAAGGAAGAGCTTTCTAGGATGATGGTAGGCCGTGATATAAGTTTCAGTGTAGATAAAAAAGAAACGAAAATTGGAGAAGTTGTTCTTTCAGTTAGAAATCTTACTGTACCATCTAAAATCCATAAAAACAATGCGGTTAAAAATGTATCATTTGATGTTAGAGCAGGTGAAATAGTGTGCCTTGCAGGGATTGATGGAAATGGACAGACTGAATTTGTTAATGCACTGACGGGGTTGGAAAAGGCTAGCTCTGGTAGTATTACACTATGTGGTAAGGACATATCAAAAGCATCTGTTAGACAGCGTTATATTGCCGGTATGAGTCATATTCCAGAAGATAGACACAAGCATGGCCTTGTATTGGATTATAAATTGGAGGAGAATCTGGTACTACAGAGATATTGGCAGCCTGAATTCCAAAAGGGAGGATTCATCAAGTTTGACGAGGTAAGGAAATATTCCGAAAGGCTTATAGAAAAGTTTGATATAAGAAGTGGCCAAGGACCAGTAACTATAGTGAGAAGCATGTCTGGAGGTAATCAGCAGAAGGCAATTATAGCAAGAGAAATTGACAAAGAGCATGAGCTTCTAGTAGCAGTACAACCCACTAGAGGTCTAGATGTAGGAGCTATAGAGTATGTACACAAACAGCTTGTTGCAAGGCGTGATGCAGGCAAGGCAGTATTCCTAGTGTCATTAGAGCTGGATGAAGTTATGAATGTAAGCGACCGTATTCTGGTCATGTATGAAGGGGAAATTGTAGGAGAACTTGATCCAAAGACAACAACTGTTCAGGAGCTTGGACTTTACATGTCAGGCGCAAAACGTGATGTCGTAAAGGAGATTAACGATGCAGGATAAAAATAGTTCATCTAATAAAAGAAAATTTGATTTTAAAAGCATTACACATAACATTGGCTTTTCTTCATTTTCATCAGCACTAATGGCTATTTTCCTTGGCTTAATTTTTGGTTTTTTTGTAATGCTTGTTGCAAAACCAGATAGTGCTTTAGCAGGATTTAGGTATGTTGTTTTTGGAGGATTTAGCCGTATAGGTGATGTGTTTTACTTCGCAACGCCAATCTTGATGACAGGTCTAGCTGTGGGATTTGCATTTAAGATGGGATTATTCAACATAGGAGCCTCAGGACAATATACAATGGGGATGTTTTTTGCTCTATATGTAGGCTTTATGTGGGACTTGCCAAGCAATATACATTGGGTTGTAGCCGTTTTAGCCGGATTGATTGGTGGAATGCTTTGGGGATTTATACCTGGAATTTTCAAAGCCCTTCTGAATGTAAACGAAGTAATTACATCAATAATGTTCAACTATATAGGTATGTACTTAGTAGATATGATAATTCAGGGAAATTCCATTATGTATATATCTACGAAAACAAGAACTAACTATTTACCAGCTAGTGTGCAGATTCCTTCTCTTGGGATTCAAGGTTCTAACGTGAATTTAGGAATCATTTTGGCAGTATTAATTGGAATTATTCTATATATCGTGCTACAAAAAACCACATTTGGTTATGAACTTAAGGCTACAGGTTTCAACAAACATGCAAGTGAATATGCCGGAATGAAAGGCAAGACAAACATAATTATTACAATGGCAATTGCTGGTGGACTTGCAGGACTTGGAGGAGCATTTGCAATACTTGCTCCATCTGCTATTGCAGGAAGCAGCATGACTTATGAACCTGTTAATATTATTGCTGCCAATGGATTTAATGGTATAGCAGTTGCGCTTTTGGGAAATTCCCATCCAATAGGTACTATTTTTTCAGCCGTATTTGTTTCTCATATACAGCGTGGAGGTACTCTAGCAAGCCTTGTAGGCTATAAGCCTGAAATAATAGATGTTGTTATAGCTGTTATTATTTATTTCTCAGCCTTTGCTATGATAATGAATACAGCATTAGCTAAGTTTGTTAAGAATCGTTTGGGGAAGGGGCATACTAGCCACGCAATATTAGAGGATGAAGCAACAGAGGCAGATTTAAATCAAGACTCTGATAACAATATAAGGGAGGCAGAATAATGGATACTGTATATTATTTAATTCAAAATATGCTTCCTGTAGCAATGCCATTGCTTCTTGTAGCATTAGGTGGTATGTTCAGTGAAATAGGTGGTGTAGTAAACATTGCACTTGAAGGAATAATGCTTTTTGGGGCTTTCTTTGGGGCATTGTTTGTTTACTTTGTTCAAGGCTTAGGCATGGATCCACAAACTGTTCTACTTTTAGGAATGTTGGTTGCTGCGGTGGCAGGTTTAATTTATTCACTGCTTTTATCTTTTGCAGCAGTTACTATGAAAGCAGATCAGGTTATTACTGGTACCTCCCTTAATATGCTTATTCCAGCAGCAATATTACTATTTTCAAAAATGTCCTTTAATAGCGATGGTATAACTACAAACATGAACTTTTATATTAGAGAGATACCGGTTTTTGAGAAAATTCCAGTACTGGGACCGATGTTTTTTCAGAGAACTTATCTAACAGTTATTATTAGCTTTTTATTTCTTATAATAGCCGTAATCATATTCTATAAAACTAAATTTGGTTTACGACTTAGAGCGTGTGGAGAGCATCCTCATGCTGCTGATTCTGTAGGTATCAATGTTCATAAAATGAGATATGCAGGTACCAGTATTTCTGGTATTTTGGGTGGAATCGGAGGATTTTTCTACTCAGTTGGAGTTATGGATGGAAATGTAAATGGACATACAGGAGTCGCAGGATTTGGATTCTTGGCTTTGGCAGTAATGATCTTTGGACAATGGAAACCATTAAGGATTCTTTTTGCTGCTCTGTTCTTTGCATTCTTAAGAACATTAGCATACTCAGTTGCACTGATACCATTTCTCCATAATTTAGGAATCAATCAGACCTACTACAAAATGCTGCCTTATATTGCTACAATGGTAGTGCTTGCATTTACCTCAAAGAAATCAAGAGCACCAAAGGCAGAAGGTATTCCGTATGATAAATCACAGAGGTAGGCTAAAAAATACTATTAGATTACTTAAAAGCCTTGATTAGTTTTATTCTAGTCAAGGCCTTTTTACATTATTTTTTTGATTTAGATTACAAGGTGCCATTTCAATATAATAATTATATACTTCTTCAAAGGTAAGTCCTAAACTTGCTCCTAAATTTATAAATTCTCCAAAAAGTTTAATATATCTAGACATTGAATCAATATAATTATTTTGCTGTATATGGTATTTTAAGTGAGCAATATCATCAAATATATTGCTGAATGCTTTTATAATACTATCTTCTTTTACTACAGAATTTACATTATCAATATTAATAATACTAAAGTTATTTTCATTTCCAATGGATAATAAATACTTCATAGCATCTATATATCTTATCATTATCTTATCCTTTGGTATATCTTCTTTTGTTCTAGAATACTTATAACATTTTGTAAGATTAGCTAATTCACCTACCTTTACTTGAAGAGCTAAGAATCTTAAATCAAATAAATTTTTCTCACCTAAGGCATTTTCATTAATTTGTGATAATTCCTTTATATGATTCTCCACTATTTGCTGTATTTTAAAAAGTTGATCTAGGTACATATCCACACTCTCCTTATAAACTACATTAAATATATAGCATAGCTTATTTTTCCTTGAAACTCATAAGATTAGATTTAGCTTCTGATACTAATTCTTCGAATAGTTCTCTTACAGAAACTATTTTATTTATGAGAGCTGCATTTGCCCCTGCAAATACAAATCCTGATGATAAATTACCCTTTTGAGCATTGATAAGTGCACTAGCAATGCAATACTGTGCCTCTTTAGGGTTACATGGTTTTAAACAGTTTGTGATACATCGTATTGGTTTTTTTAATCCTAACTTAGCTTCACTTAAAAAATCGTTTTTGATAGCTCTACCTATCATACCAACAGGACTTTGTATCAATACGATATCCTCAGGTTTGCATTGAATGTATGCTTGTTTAAACGAGTCAGAAGCATCACATTCATGTGTAGCAGCAAATCTGCTTCCTATTTGTACTCCTGATGCACCAATATTTAATAAATTTGCAATATCTTTGCCGTTAAAAACTCCTCCACCTGCAATAACTGGTATTTTTTTATTGTATTTTTCCTCAAAAGGTCTTATAGTATTCAAGACATCTTTAACTAGATTATCAAGTTGATTAGAGTGATCAAAGATACCTTCCTTAGAAAAACCTAGATGCCCACCGGCCTTAGGTCCTTCAACTACAATTGCATCGGGTGCAACCTTATAGTGTTTATCCCAGCTTCTACATATAATAGAAGCTGTTCTACCTGAAGAGACAATAGGAGCAATCTTTGTATTAGTTCCTTTAGTGAATTTAGGTAGACTCAATGGAAGACCTGCACCAGAAAATATAATATCTATTTTCTCTTGAACAGATTCTCTAACCATTTCATCAAAATTATTTAATACAGTCATTATGTTTATACCTATAATCCCATTGTTACAGATTTCCTTAGCTCTTTTTATATGTTTCTTTAGCGCTCTAATATTAGCTTCTCTTTTATTATTAAAATAGTCTGGTTCATTAAATCCAATTTCAACTCCAGAAATGACTCCTATACCTCCATTTAACGATACATTTCCAGCTAAAGATGAGAGTGAAATTCCTACGCCCATACCACCTTGAACAATAGGTATTTTTGCAACAAGATTTCCGATTTTAAGACTTGGTAATTCCATAAATGCCTCCTTGATTATCATAAAGTACTAGTACCAGGTAATAATAACTACTATTACTAGTATAACTCTTATCACAAAAAAAAGAAAGCATTATATGAAGAACTTGAATATTTTATATGATATTATTTTTAAAAATAGGTATAGATAAATATTAATTTTTCTGATTAGGTGTAACTAGCATTTTAACAATAGAAGCATATAATATACAAACACCTTAGTATGAAGGGAGTATGTAATATGCAGATTCACGTGGTCCAAGCAGGACAATCTATATATAGCATAGCACAGACTTATAACACAACGGTTCAAGATATAGTAACTGCAAACGAGATTCAGAATCCTAATCAACTAGTAGTGGGGCAGGCTTTAGTAATTCCTATAATAGGAAGCTATTACTGGGTTCATCCTGGAGATAGTTTATTTAGTATCGCAAACAGATTTGGTATACGCTATCAGACCCTAGCAAGAGTAAATAATATTTCTCCTAATCAGCCCCTTCCTATTGGGCTTAGGCTTTATATTCCTCCTCAGCTAAAACGAAATGCAGAGGTAAATGCCTATGTAGAACCTACTGGGAGAACTGTAAGTCCTTATTTAGAGCAGTCTGCCAGAGAAAGTGCTCTATATTTAACCTATTTGGCTCCTTTTAGCTATCAAATCCAAAGAGATGGAAGTTTAAAAGCACCTTCATTAAATAATTTCCCCCAAATTGCACGTGAAAATGGAGCTGCTTTGATGATGGTGGTAACAAACTTGGAGGAAGGAAAGTTTAGTAATGAATTAGGAAAAATAATCCTAACTAATGAAGAAGTTCAAAATACCTTACTAGACAATATTGTTGCAACAGCCAGTGAAGTGGGATTTAGCGATGTTCATTTTGATATGGAATTTTTGCCGCCAGAAAATAAAGAAGACTATAATAAATTCCTAAGGAAGGCAAAAGAAAGGCTTTCTAGAGAAGGTTTTATGATGTCTACAGCCCTTGCGCCGAAAACTAGTGCACAGCAAGTAGGGGGATGGTATGAGGCACATGATTATAAAGCACATGGAGAAATTGCTGATTTTGTAGTATTGATGACTTACGAATGGGGTTATAGTGGAGGTCCGCCAATGGCTGTATCACCTATTGGTCCCGTTAGGAAAGTAGTAGAGTATGCTTTAACAGAAATGCCAGCAAATAAAATAATGCTAGGACAGAATCTTTATGGATATGACTGGACTTTACCTTATGTTCCTGGAGGTCAATACGCCAGAGCAGTAAGTCCACAACAGGCTATTGATATTGCAAGAGTCAATAATGTGCCTATTCTATATGATTATACAGCCCAGGCACCTCACTTTAATTATACAGACACTAATGGAAAACAACATGAAGTATGGTTTGAAGATGCAAGATCAATTCAAGCCAAATTTGATTTAATAAAAGAATTAGGACTCAGAGGAATAAGCTATTGGAAATTAGGCATTGACTTTCCACAAAATTGGGTGTTAATTGATTATAATTTCAATGTAGTAAAAAGATAGAAAAAAATCATACAGTGGTTACCAAGTTATTAGTAAAAGTAACACACTGTATGATTTTTTATTATAGGTCGATTTTCTTATAGTTAATTAAATATTTAGCTGATATCCCTGGTTCCGTCATATTTACTGCATCTAATACATCATTGAGCTCTGATTCATTTAAAATCTTTTTATTAAGAATAATATTTCTTATAGGTTCACCAGTAGCCATAGCGATTTTTGCAATTTCCGCAGCTTTTTTATATCCTATATGAGGACAAATAGCTGTAACTATACCTATACTATTTTCAACTAATTTCTTACATCTTTCTTTATTTGCAATTATACCTTTAATACAATTTTCTGTAAGAGTGTTTATTCCGTTAGCTAGCATTTCTATAGATTGGAATAGGTTAAAGAATATTAGCGGCTCAAAAGCATTTAGCTCTAATTGCCCAGCTTCTGCAGCCATAGTTATTGCAACATCATTACCTATAATCTTAAAAGCTACTTGACTCATTACTTCTGGTATTACAGGGTTAACTTTTCCTGGCATTATTGAAGAACCATTTTGTTTTGGAGGAAGATTTATTTCTCCAAATCCAGTTCTTGGTCCTGAAGACATAAGCCTTAAATCGTTTGATGTTTTTGATAAACTAACTGCACATGTTTTAATAGCAGAAGATACTGATACAAAGCAATCTAGGTTTTGTGTTGAATCAATCAAATCTTCAGCTTGATGTAAATCAATTCCTGTAACAACACTAAGATTTGGAACTATCTTCTCAAAATATTCTTCGTCAGCATTAATACCTGTTCCTATTGCAGTACCGCCCATATTAATAACTTTTAGCTCTTCCTGTACTTTTGTGATTCTAGCAATATCTCTTTTTACTACAGAACTATAGGCTTTAAATTCCTGTCCTAGTCTAATAGGAACTGCATCTTGCATTTGAGTTCTTCCCATTTTTATTACATCATCAAATTCCTCTGATTTTTCAACTAAAGCATCATATAAATTTCCTAATTCTTTGATAACTTTTGGAAGAAGTTTTAAAATAGTTATTTTACCTGCTGTAGGAATAACATCATTTGTAGATTGCCCCATATTCACATGGTCATTAGGATGAACAAAATTATAGGCACCTTTTTCCCCTCCTAAAATTTCATTACCTCTATTTGCAACAACTTCGTTTACATTCATATTTGCTGATGTACCTGCTCCACCTTGAATAGGGTCAACAATAAATTGTTCATGTAGCTTGCCGATAACGATTTCATCACATGCTTGAATAATTGCACTTTCAATTTTTTTGCTTAAGAGACCAACTTCCCTATTGGTTATAGCAGATGCTTTTTTTATAAGAGCAAGGCTATTGATAAACTCTTCGTGCATTTTAAGTCCTGTTATCCTAAAGTTCTCAGCTGCTCTTAAAGTTTGCACACCATAGTATGCATCTATAGGAACTTGTTTACTACCTATAGAGTCACTTTCTTCTCTAAAATTTTTTGTTAAATTCATACTATTGCCCCCCATATAGATGATTTATTTTGAAACTTGCCTATTTGTCTCAAGAAAATCTACTATGTAATTTTTAACATAGTAAAGAATTAACTGTATTTATTATAACGAAAAACACATGCCGCATTTATTATAGTCCTTTTTAATGGAATAATCAACAACATGTCGAACAGTGTCTTGAACATTAAAGTCTAGACCTTCATTTTATGGCAATGTCATTCAAATTTTGAAATATAAAGAATAGTTAATAAATTACTTTTTGTTTAAATAGTATAATAGATGTGTAATATATAATATTTTTTTAGGAAGTTTTGCAGAAAAACAATCTTTTTTGTCCTTTAAGAAGGATTTTGCAAACAACCATAGAATCATGAATAGAGATAGAGCTTTGAGAGAATTGTCAATATAAAAAATTAAACCTAGATAAGGGAACATAGTGACAAAAAATTCACAAAAATTAAAAAGAGGTGGAAATAATGCGAGAAGTAGATGTAAGCACTATACAAAAGTTAGTTGCTGAGAGATGTATTTCTTCTAATATCTACATAGAAGAAGATATAATGACAGCTTTTGTAAAAGCAAAAGACAAAGAAAGTTCATCAGTAGGGAATATGGTATTAGACATGTTAATTAAAAATGCTGAAATGGCTAAAGAAAAAGATATACCATTATGCCAAGATACAGGAATGGCGGTAGCCTTTGTAGAAGTTGGACAAGAGGTTCATTTCATAAATGGCAGCATAACTGATGCAATAAATAAAGGTGTTATAGATGGCTACAGAGAAGGATACTTAAGAAAATCAGTTGTAGAGGACCCACTTATAAGAAATAACACTAAAGATAATTCTCCAGCAGTTGTATATTATAATATAGTACCTGGGGATAAGGTTAAAATTGAACTTATGTTTAAGGGCTTTGGTAGTGAAAATATGAGCCAAATTAAAATGTTGAAACCATCAGATGGAGAAGAGGGAGTAATAGATTTTGTTATAAAAGCAGTTAAAGATGCTGGTCCTAATCCATGTCCACCTATTATAGTAGGAGTAGGAATAGGCGGTACAATGGACAAAGCAGCTAATTTAGCTAAACATTCTTTAATAAGGCCAATTGGTTCCAGAAATAAATTAGAGCATTTAGCAAAACTAGAGGAGAAATTACTAGAGAAAATTAACTCCTTAGGCATAGGACCTCAAGGATTGGGAGGAGTTACTACTTCATTAGATGTGCACATAGAATCATATCCTACACATATTGCAGGATTACCTGTAGCAGTAAATATAAATTGTCATTCATCAAGACACAGTACAATAGTTTTATAGATTACATTTTATATAAGAGGTGAAAAAAATGACTGTAAAAAGGCTGAGCACTCCTCTAACTAAGGATGTGTTAAGAGAACTAAGAGCAGGAGATGTTGTATCCCTAACAGGGACTATATATACAGGAAGGGATGCAGCTCATAAACGAATGATTGAAACAATAAAAAAAGGAGGAGAACTTCCTTTTGATATAAAAAATTCTGTAATATATTATGTAGGACCAACTCCAGCAAAACCAGGAAAGGCAATAGGTTCTGCTGGACCAACTTCAAGCTATAGAATGGATAGCATGACTGTGCCATTACTTGAACTAGGATTATCAGGTATGATTGGAAAAGGATTAAGAAGTAAAGAAGTAGTAGAAAGTATGAAAAAAAACGAAGCAGTATATTTTGCAGCAGTAGGTGGTGCAGGGGCTTTAATAGCAAGTTCAGTTAAAGAATCTGAAGTAATAGCCTATGATGATTTAGGTACTGAGGCCGTAAGAAGACTTATAGTAGAAAATATGCCTTTGATAGTATGTATAGATATATATGGGAACAATTTATACGATAATATAAAATAATCAACGGAGGCTGATTAGGATGAAAGATTATAATGAATTATCATTGAAAATGCATAAGGAAAGTAAAGGTAAACTTGGCGTACAAAGTAAAGTTAAAATAGAAACAAGGGATGATTTATCAATAGCATATACACCAGGAGTAGCTCAGCCGTGTAAAGAAATAGCAAAATGTAAGGATAAAGTATATGAATATACATTTAAAAGCAATTCTGTTGCAGTAATAAGTGATGGTACAGCAGTACTAGGATTAGGAGATATAGGTCCTTATGGTGCTATTCCAGTAATGGAAGGAAAATCAATACTATTTAAAACATATGCAGATGTAGATGCATTTCCTATATGCTTGAATACAACCGATGCAGAAGAAATAATTAGAACTGTAAAATTATTAGAACCTGTATTTGGCGGTATAAACTTAGAAGATATAGCAGCTCCAAAATGCTTTGAAATTGAGAAAAGACTAGATGAAGAATTAGATATACCAGTTTTCCATGATGACCAACATGGAACTGCCATAGTAGTATTAGCTGGACTTATTAATGGATTAAAGCTGGCAGGAAAAGAGTTTAAGGATTTAGAAGTGGTTATAAATGGTTCAGGAGCAGCAGGCATTGCAATAGCAAAGCTATTATTAAGTGTTGGAGTAAAAGATATAATTCTATGCGATAGAAAAGGAGCCATATCAAAGGATAGACAAGATTTAAATCCAATAAAAAAAGAAATGGCTGAAATAACGAACAAAAACTCTCAAAATGGCCAATTAAAAGATGTAATAGTAAACAAAAATGTTTTCATAGGAGTTTCATCAGCAAATTGTTTAACAAAAGATATGGTTAAGACAATGGGCGATAAGTCTATGATTTTTGCAATGGCAAATCCTATACCAGAGATTATGCCAGATGATGCAAAGGAAGCAGGTGCCTTCATAGTAGGAACAGGTAGATCTGATTTTGCAAATCAAATAAATAACGTGTTGGCATTCCCAGGAATTTTCAGGGGAGCATTGGATGTAAGAGCAAGCAGAATTACTGAGAATATGAAAATCCAAGCTGCATATGGTATTGCAAATATAGTTAGGGAAGACGAGCTAAGCGTTGATATGATAATACCTAGTCCATTTAACAATGAAGTTGCAAAAGCAGTAGCAGAAGCAGTTAAAAAAGCAGCTATTGAAGATGGAGTAGCAAGAATATAGTTTTCTAAGAATAAAGCCTTGACTAGACCTATAGTTTATTCAGGGCTTTTTTATAACGAATAGGAAAGTTCTACTTTTGTCTTTTTTTATTTTTAGAACTTTCCGTAAATGAGTTTCAAAAAAAGCTACCTTTTAATGCTTCTTTAGAAGCTTTTTTTATATTTCCCATTTGTAATAATTCCAACATTTGCTATAATATTGTTTAAATAATTCTATACAATTCATGAGGTGATAGAAGAATGAAAGATTTGATAGACGGATCCTTAGATGTCGGACATGAATTTACCGACATAACACTTCAGCAATTTAAAGAAATAGTTAAAAATTCTTATGATGGAATATTTGTAACAGATAAGAATGGGAATGCTATTTTCTTTAATCCAGCTTCAGAACTTTATTTGGAGAAGCCTCCTAACTATTTACTGGGCAAAAATGTAAGAGAGCTTTTAGTTGAAGGTCTATATAACAAGAGTGTAATTCTAGAGGCTATACAAAAAAGACGACAGGTTACAGGCGTAGTTAGTCTTGCCTCTGGCAGAACTGTAATGTCTACTTGCACGCCAATATTTGATAATAATGACAACTTAGTTCTAACTGTTACTAATGTAAGAGTTGATAGTTTACTAGATACTTACATTAAAGCATTAGAAGTAGAAAAAAACAAAGTTAGTAAATATAAATCAATAGCTAATTATCTTGGTGAAGTAGGAAGTGCTAATAAAAAACCTATAGCTGAGAGTACTGAGATGAAAAGAATAATAAATTATGCGGAGAAAATAGCAAAAACTGATAGTAGTATACTAATTTTAGGTGAATCTGGAACAGGTAAAGATGTAATAGCAAGATATATTCACAGTACAAGCAATAGGTCTATGGAACCTTTTATACCAGTTAACTGTGCTGCAATTCCTCAAAACCTGATGGAATCCGAATTTTTTGGTTATGAGAAAGGAGCTTTTTCTGGAGCTATTAATTCGGGTAAGCCAGGCTATTTTGAATTAGCAGACAAAGGAACCTTATTTCTCGATGAAATAGGAGACATGTCTTTATCTTTACAATCTAAGCTTTTAAGAGTATTAGAAACAGGAGAAGTTCTAAGATTAGGAGGAACAAAACCTATTAAAACAAATGTAAGGATAATTACAGCCACTAATAAAGATCTATATAAAATGGTTGAAAGTAATGAGTTCAGGGAAGATTTATATTATAGACTTAATATTATTCCGTTAAAACTACCACCTCTAAGGGAAAGAAAAGAGGATATTATTGCTTTATCTAATCATTTTATTGAAATATATAACAAAAAATATGGAACTAATAAAAAACTTTCTCAACATGTGATAGATAAGTTTATTAATTATCCATGGCCTGGCAATATAAGAGAATTAAAGAATATTATTGAAAGAATGGCCATAGTGTCTGAAGATGAAAAGATAGAATTATCAGATGTATATATTGGTAAAAGTATATATTCTATAACAAATAATATTGAGCAAAATGAACAGCTTTTTAAACAAGGTATTGATGATGATATAAATAAATCTATTATGAAAAAAGAAAGTCTTAGGGAATTTCTAGATAAAGTGGAGGAGAATTATATTAATAAAGTAATTGAAAACTGTAATGGTAAAATAGCTGATGCTGCTGATATTTTAGGTATACACAAAACCATGCTTTATAGAAAACTAAAAAAATATAAATAGAATTAATGTTTATTTAATAGACTTTTGTCTACAAAATTGTAGACAAAAGTCTATTTTTTTAGACAAAAGTCTACAAATAATAATTAAGCAAAGCAAAAGAGAAATACAGTTAACAGTATAAAAAATAAAAAAGTGTTTTTCAAACAAAGCAATTTCAAAGCATTAAGAATATTATGAGATTCTTTTTCTTACTTAAATAATATTTTAACTAATTATAAATCTTGGCACAAGACTTGCTTTTAGTAAGTAGACGTAAGGAAACGATTTCTTAAGGAGGTTATTAAAATGAAGATTAAAAAATTAGGAGTAGTTGGAGCTGGAGCTATGGGAACTGGCATAGCACATGCAGCAGCACAAAATGGGTTTACAGTTATATTATGCGATTTAACTGAAGAGGTATTAGCAAAATCTAAATCAAGTATTGGCAAAGTATTTGACAAGGCTATTTCTAAAGGAAAAAGCACAGAAGAAGTAAAGGATAAAACTCTTAACAACATAAAATTTACAACAGATTTAAACGAATTAGCTGATGTTGATTTAGTTATCGAAGCAGTAGTAGAAAAGCTTGATGTAAAGATGGATTTATTCTCAAAACTAGATAATATTTGTTTACCTAAAACTATACTAGCCTCAAATACATCAACTATGTCTATTACGAAATTAGCAACTGCTACTAAAAGAGCAGATAAATTTGCTGGAGCTCATTTCTTTAACCCAGCACCTGTTATGAGACTTGTAGAGATTATCAGAGGATATTATACAAGTGACGAAACAGTAAAAGCCTTAATGGATTTTGTGAAAGAATTAAATAAAGAAGGTATAGAAGTTAAAAAAGATACTCCTGGTTTTGTGGTAAACAGGCTAATGCTGCCACAATTTAGAGAAGCTCTTTTAGTGTATGAAGAAGGAGTGGCTTCTATTGAAGATATAGATAAAGCTATGACTTTAGGATTAAATCATCCTATGGGACCTTTTACATTAATGGATTTTACAGGAATAGATATTTCTTATGACTCATTAGTATATTTATATGATCAATTTGCTCAATCACATTGGGCACCACCAGCTGCACTGAAAAGAATGATAGATGCAGGAAGATTAGGAAAGAAAACAAACGCTGGCTGGTACGATTACGAGTAAAACACAATAAAATTTAACTAAAAAACAAAGTGGGGGCTCTTTTAATGAATAAATTGTATAAAATTGATGATGCTGTTAATTTAATAAAAGATGGTGATTTTGTAGCAGCATCAGGTTTTATGTTAGCAACTTGTGCTGAAGAAATATTTTATAAAATTGAAGAAAAGTTTTTAGCAGAAGGCTCACCTAAAAATATTACATTTATGCAGGCAGCTGGACTTGGAAATATGAATAATCAAGGTACGTATCATATTAGCCATGAAGGATTGATAAAAAGATATATAACAGGACATTTTGCAAGTAATCAAAGAATGATAGATTTAGTAAATCAAAATAAAGTTGAGGCTTATAATTTTCCACAAGGAGTTATTTGTCATTTATATAGGGCAGCAGCAGCAGGTAAAAATGGAGAGCTTACAAGAATAGGGTTAAAAACCTATGTAGACCCTAGATTAGAGGGCGGAAAAATGAACAGTGTTACAACAGAAGATTTAGTTCAGGTAGTCAATATTGATGGAGAAGAACTACTGTTTTATAAATCTCCAAAAATAGATGTTGCTATTATAAGAGGTACTACCGCTGATGAATATGGGAATATAACAATGGAAGAAGAGTCAGCTTATATTGATGCTTTAGATGTGGCATTGGCAGCAAAAAACACTGGTGGAAAGGTAATTGTTCAGGTTAAAAATTATGTAAGATCAAGTTCAATTGATAGAACAAAAGTTGTCATTCCAGGTAATTTAGTTGATGCAATTGTTATAACAAGCGATGCTGAGAAATTCCATAGACAAACGCCAGGAGAGTTTTATAGCTCTGTATTAGCAGGATATCATAAACTTGATAACGTAGGTTTTGGGAATATCGAACTAAATGAAAGAAAAATTATTGCAAGAAGAGCAGCAATGGAACTTAAGCCTCGTTCAGTAGTAAACTTAGGTATAGGTATTCCAGAAGGGATTGCTTCAATTGCAGCTGAAGAGGGTATTGGAGAAGAGCTTATATTGACTATTGAATCTGGGTTAATTGGTGGTGTACCAACTGGTGGAGCAAACTTCGGTTCAGCAATAAATGCTTGGGCAGCACTTCCTATGACGTCTCAATTTGATCTCTACAATGGTGGAGGACTGAATGTAACATTTTTAGGATTTGCAGAAGTAAATCCTAAGGGAGATATAAATGTTAGTAAATTTGGTTCAAAGATAGCTGGCTGTGGTGGATTTATTGACATTAGTCAGTCAACTAATAAAATTGTGTTCTGTGGAACATTTACTGCAGGAAAATTTGAAATGACTGTTGATGAAGGACAAGTTAAAATTATTAATGAGGGAAAAAGAAAGAAATTTAAAGAAAGTATTGAACAGATTACTTTTAGCTCTGAATTTGTTTCAAAATATAACCAAGATGTAATGTTTATAACAGAAAGATGTGTATTTAAGCTTACCAATGAAGGTCTTGTTCTTACTGAAGTTGCGCCTGGAATTGATATTGAAAAGGATATAATTTCATATATGGAATTTAGGCCGATTATATCTAAAGATTTAAAGCCTATGGATGAAAAAATATTTAAAGAAGAAACCATGGGGCTAAAATCTATTGTAATGTCAAAATAAAACACAAATAGCATAGTGGGATTTTCACAATAAAAGGAGGAGAAGTATGAGTTTAGTAGGTATAATTGGATTATTAGTCGGTCTTGCAGTCTTGATTATATTAACATATAAAGGAATGCATGTAATTCCTGTATCCTTAATAGCCTCATTAATTGTTATACTGTCCAATAACGTTGATATATGGGGAGTACTTTCAGGAGATTACGCAGTATCAATGAAGAACTTCGTTGGGAATTATTTAATTATGTTCTTCCTTGGCTCATTGTTAGGAGAATTGCTCTCTTTAAGTGGTGCGGCTAGATCCATAGCTTATAAGCTTGCAGATGTTTTTGGAGCTAAAAGAAGTATTTTAATTGTAGTATTGGCTTCAGCAATATTATCCTATGGCGGTGTTTCTGTATTTGTTATAGTATTTTCTGTTTACCCTTTAACATTGTTTTTATTTAGTGAGGCAGATATACCAAAAAAATTAATACCTGCGACAATACTATTAGGGGCAGGTACATTTACAATGACAGCTTTGCCAGGCAGTCCATCATTGCCTAATATTATTCCTACTACTTTTTTGGGAACAACACCTACAGCAGCCCCTGTCATTGGTGTTATTACGGCAATAATAATGTTTATAGCAGGATATTTGTATCTAATGAGTAGGGTAAAGAAATACAAAGAGATGGGGCTTCATTTCGTCCCAGGAAAAAATGATAGGGTTGAAAAGTTATCCGATGAAGAAATAACAAAGTTACCACACTGGGGAATTGCTTTGCTACCTATCCTGTCTATCTTTGTGGTAATATTTGCTCTTAAAGGGAAAGTAGATTCTGTATTTGCTGTTTGCATTGCATTATTTGCAGGCGTGACATTAGGCTATATACTTTTCTGGAAGAAGATAGATGGAAAGCTAGAAATAACAAATAAAAGTGCATCTGGAAGCATTGGGGCTCTTCTAAATACAGCATCAATAGTAGGTTTTGGAGGAACAGTACGAGCAGTACCAGCATTTCAAAGCTTTGTTAATTTTGCATTAGGGCTGTCTTTTAATCCTATTATATCAGCGGTTTTAGCTGTTAACGTAATAGCAGGTATAACAGGTTCATCATCAGGTGGTATAACAATATTCATGGAAGCTATGTCACAGCATTATCTTGCAATGGGTATCAACCCACAAGTGTTTCACAGAATTTCCACTATTGCATCAGGTGTTCTTGACTCACTTCCACATGCTGGACCTAATGTAACATTTTTAGCAGTAACAAATTTAACCTATAAAGAAGCATATCCTCATATGTTCTTCATAACATGTGTAGTACCTTTTATTGGAACTGTAACAGCTATATTGTTGTCACTAGTAGGACTTGTTTAATATATAGGACTTCAGATTAGGAATTTAATTTAGGATTAACAAATTAAGTGACCTTAATTATGTTGATAGTTTAGTTAGGGTCACTTATACAATATAAAAATATGTGAAATAAATAACTATAAATAATTAAAATTTTGCTTGCTATTTATATGGAGTAAACATTTAGAAGAGTAAGTTTCTTTCTAAGTTGATTTTTATTTAAGTTATTAGCATGTAGAATATTTTAATTAGGAGGCAGACAGATGGTTTTAACAGAAAAAAAAGGAAATATAGGCATTATCACATTCGACAGACCAGAAGCTTTAAATGCACTTAATTCCAAAGTAATTGAAGAGTTAGATAAGGCTATTAATTGCTTTGATGCAGACGATAAAATCAAGGTAATTGTGTTCACAGGAAACGGAAGAGCGTTTATTTCAGGCGCAGATATTTCTGAGATGGAAAATTTAAGAGGTCTTGGTGCTGTAAGGTTTACTACAAAGGGAAGAGATTTATTTAGAAAGATTGAGTTTATGAGTAAACCAACGATTTGCGCAATAAACGGATATGCTTTTGGTGGAGGATTTGAATTTGCATTGTGTACGGACATAAGGGTTGCTGGAGAGAAAGCATCTTTTGCATTTCCAGAAGCAGGTCTTGGTGTAATTCCTGGCTTTTCTGGAACTCAAAGATTGCCAAGGTTGATTGGAGCCTCAAAAACAAAGGAATTAATGTTTACAGGTAGGGTTATAAAAGCTGATGAGGCATTGCAATTAGGGATTGTAAATCATGTTGTTCCTCAGGAAAGTTTGATGGATGCAATATTTTCGCTAGCAGGACAAATTGCTGAAAAATCAACTATGGCAATTGAATTTATTAAAAAATCAATAAATTTAGGGCTAGAAATTAACATAGATTCAGCCTTAGAAATAGAAACAGGCTTTGTTACAGCATGTTTTGGCTCACATGACCAAATTGAAGGGATGGCAGCCTTTAGGGAAAAAAGAAAACCTAATTTTGATTAAAGGAAAGGAGAATAGCAAATGGTTTTAAAATTAAACAATGAACAAGAAATGATAGTGAAATTTGCAAGGGATTTTGCCGAAAAAGAAATAGCTCCTCTTGCAGCTGAAATTGACAAAACAGGAGTTTACCCTGAAGAATTATTAAACAAATTGAAAAAAGCAGGTTTTTTCGGTATGAATTATCCTAGGGAGTATGGTGGAGCCGGAATCGACTACTTAACTTATGTCATGGTTTGTGAAGAAATAGGCAAAGCCTGTGCTTCTACAGCAGTTATTTTAGGAGGAAACAATTCACTCTCTGCTTGGCCTATATATCAATATGGAACACCTGAGCAAAAAGAAAAGTATTTAAAACCTTTGTGTACAGGTGAAAAAATAGGAGCATTTGCTTTAACTGAGCCTAATGCAGGCAGTGATGCTGCTAGTCAACAGACAACAGCAGTTCTTGATGGAGATGAATGGGTGTTAAATGGAACTAAAATCTTTATTACAAATGGTGGATTAGCGGAAACTTATATAGTAATTGCAATGACTGACAAAAATCAAGGAACAAAAGGTATTTCAGCCTTTATTGTAGATTATCCTACAGAAGGTTTTACTATAGGTAAAAAAGAAGAGAAAATGGGCTTACATGGTTCATCAACTACAGAACTAATATTTGAAAATTGTCGTATTCCTAAGGAAAATCTATTGGGTAAAGTAGGTAAAGGGTTTAATATTGCCATGGCTACCCTTGATGGTGGACGTATAGGCGTGGCAATTGATGCTGTAGCCATTGCTCAAAGAGCTATAGACGAAAGTGTTAAATATGTTAAACAAAGGGTTCAATTTGGAAGACCAATAGCCAAAAATCAAGCTATCCAATTTATGCTGGCAGATATGGAAACAAGAACTTCTGCGGCAAGACTTTTAACCTATGATGCAGCAATAAAGAAAATGAATAATTTGCCTTGTTCAAAGGAATCAGCAATGGCAAAACTATATGCTGCTGAAGTGGCTATGTGGGTAACAACAAAGGCAGTTCAACTTTTTGGTGGTTATGGATATACAACTGATTATCCAGTTGAACGTTTAATGAGAGAAGCTAAAATACAGGAAATATTTGAAGGAACCTCAGAAGTTCAAAGAATGGTAATAGCAGGACAGATTTTAAAGTAGGAGGAAAGTTAAGATGAAAATAGTTGTTTGTGTAAAACAAGTACCTGATACTACAGAAGTAAGAATTGACTCTATTAAAGGAACATTAATACGTGAAGGTGTACCAAGTATTTTAAATCCAGATGATAGAAATGCATTAGAAGAAGCATTAAGAATAAAAGATGAGAATCCTAATACACATATTACAGTTCTAACAATGGGACCACCTTCAGCAGAGGCAGTTTTAAGAGAATGCTTCGGCATGGGAGCAGATGAAGCAATATTACTTACAGATAGAGTTTTTGGTGGTTCTGATACTTGGGCGACAGCCAATGTTATTTCTACTGCAATTAAAAAAATTGGTAACTACGACATAATATTTGCAGGACGTCAAGCAATAGATGGTGATACAGCTCAGGTTGGTCCACAGATAGCTGAAAAGCTTGGAGTGCCACAGGTAACTTATGTTCAAAAACTTGAAGTAAATGAAAATGAACTAACAATTCAAAGAGCATTAGAGGATGGATACGAGGTTATAAAGGCCAAAACACCAATACTCTTAACAGCTATTAAAGAATTAAATAAACCTAGACATATGACTTTACACAAATTAGTTGATGCTTTTAGGGAAAAGACCATTACTACCTGGACAAACGAAGATCTAAATATATCTGCAGACAAGATTGGCTTAAAAGCATCTCCTACAAATGTAAAAAGGACTTTTACACCAGAGGTTAAATCAAAAGGCATAGTAATTCAAGGAGATGAAGCAAAAGCAGCTAAAGAATTAGTAAAAATCTTGAAAGAAGATCATTTATTATAAAAGGAAGGAAGACTAAAAATGAGACTTACAGGAAATAAAGATGAATTCAAAAATGTATGGGTTTTTATAGAGCAACGACAAGGTATTCTACAGAATGTTTCAATTGAACTTTTAGGAGAAGGACGAAAAATTGCGGATAAACTTGGCGTAGAACTATGTGGAGTTCTATTAGGCAATAACGTTACAGATCTTTCAAAGGAATTAATTGAATTTGGGGCAGACAAAGTATATGTAGCAGAAGACATTCTATTAGAAAATTATATTACAGATGGATATGCAACAGTTATAAGCAATATGATTGATGAACTAAAGCCAGAAATAGTATTAGTTGGAGCTACAAACATAGGAAGAGACTTAGCTCCAAGAATTTCTGCCAGAGTAGATACAGGCTTAACAGCAGATTGTACACAATTAGAAGTTGATGTTGAAACAAGAACCCTTTTACAGACAAGACCAGCCTTTGGTGGTAATCTTATGGCAACAATTATTACAACAGAATTTAGACCTCAAATGTCAACAGTAAGACCAGGAGTTATGAAAAAAGCAGATAGACAAGAAGGCAGAGCAGGTGAAGTTATAGTTATTGAACCAAAGCTTACAAAAGAACTTGTAAGAACAGAAGTAATAGAAGTAATAAAGGCTGCAAAAAAAGGAGTTGCTATTGAAGAGGCTGAAATAATAGTTGCTGGTGGAAGAGGACTAGGAAAAGCAGAGGGATTTGAACTGATCAAAAAGCTTGCAGATAAACTAGGTGGAGAAGTAGGGGCGTCAAGGGCTTGTGTTGATAACGGTTGGATAGATCACAGTCATCAGGTAGGTCAAACAGGAAAAACTGTACGTCCTAGAATATATATTGCATGTGGTATCTCAGGTGCTATTCAACATGTTGCTGGCATGCAGAATTCAGATGTAATTATTGCTATTAACAAAAATCCTGATGCATTAATTTTCAAAACAGCACATTATGGAATAGTAGGAGATTTATATAAAGTTATACCTGCTATTATCGATGAAATTGATTTATAGATAGTAAGAAAAAAAGGGGGCTTTATTGTGGGATATGTAAATAGAGGAATTTATTTTGAAGATATTGAAATAGATAAAGAAATATATACTGCAAGAAGAACTATACTTGACTGTGATGTGGCTAATTTTGCAGGATTATCTGGCGATTATAATCCACTTCATATAGATGATGAATATGCTAAGACAAATATTTTTGGAAAGAGAATTGCACATGGAACTTTAGGTATAGCTATTATGACAGGACAAGTAAATCAACTTGGTATATTTGAAGGCACAACTGTTGCTTTAATGGAAATACAGAATAAATTCAAAAACCCAATAATGATTGGAGATACAGTTCATTCAGTAATTATTCCTAGAAAAAAAACATCTAGCAAAAATCCTTCAAGGGGAATAGTTGAATGTGATGTTTTCTTAATAAATCAAGATGATAAGGTATTAATAGAAGCGAAATGGGTACTAATGATAGCTTGCAAGAATGCAGCTATAAAGTAGTTATTTGGAAATAGACTTTTGTCTACAAACTTGTAGATAAAAGTCTATTTTATTTAGACAAAAGTCTACAATTTAATATTCCAAAAAATAATAACAATGCTGATAATTAATTAACTGTTAATCTATGAATACAATCTATTCTTTAAAACAAAGCAATTACACAGCTCTCGAAAAATATATAGAAATTAAAGAAAATAAAAAATACATTTAATAACAAAACTTTTTTTGGCATGATACTTGCTAATATGTATTAGTGAGAAAACGATACCTAAGGAAATCTAAATGGAGTTAAGCTAAATATAATATTAATTTAGTATAACTACTCCAATATAAGGTGTTAAGAGTTTTAAGTAGTTTATTTAATTATTGAAAGGAGGCAAGTATTAATGTCAAAGGTAATTTCAGTTTCAAAAGTACCAGAATTAATTAAGGATAATTCATCTGTTGTATGGACTACAGCGGGTTTGTGCGGATTTGCCGAAGAGGTGGCAATTGAGTTGGAAAAAAGCTATCTAGAAAAAGGATTTCCTAGAGATTTGACTATTATACACAGTTGTGGTTGTGGTGATGGAAAGACAAGAGGTATGAATCATTTAGGACATGAAGGTTTAGTAAAGAGATTAATTAGCGGGCATACTGGTCAATCACCTAAGATGGGAGAGTTAATACTAAAAGAAGAGATAGAGGCATATTTACTACCCCAAGGGGTAATGGCTCATCTATTCAGACATATTGCAGGTAAGAAGATGGGTGTGATTACAAAGGTAGGTTTAGGAACTTATGTTGACCCGAGATTAGAAGGTGGAAAGGTTACAAAAAAAACTAAGGAAGATTTAGTTAAAGTAATTAATCTTGAAGACGAGGAATGGCTACTATATAAAACTTTTCCAATAGATGTGGCTATTATAAGGGGAACTACAGCTGATGAAAGAGGAAACCTTACTATGGATAGAGAGCCAATATTTTTAGAAGCCATATCTATGGCACAAGCTGCTAAAAATAGTGGTGGTATAGTAATTGCTCAGGTAGAATATTTATCACTTGAAAAGACACTCCACCCTCAAAAAGTAAAGGTACCAGGAGATTTAATAGACTATGTAGTAGTTGCAAAACCAGAGAACCACATGCAGACACAAG
>CAZUFW010000002.1:34357-90112 GCA_964619895.1 uncultured Clostridia bacterium
TGAAAAGTCCACTAAAAAGTATACAACCAATGGAGCTTGAACCAAGAAAAGTTATTGCTAGGAGAGCAGCAATGGAATTAGTTCCTAACTCAGTAATTAATTTAGGAATAGGTATGCCAGAAGGAGTTGCTAGCGTTGCAGCAGAAGAGGAAGTAAGTGATTTATTGACGCTCACTACAGAATTAGGCACATATGGTGGTGTTCCAGCCTCTGGAGTGGACTTTGCTACTGCCTATAATGCAGAAGCAATAATAGATCACGGATATCAATTTGATTTTTATGATGGTGGAGGACTAAGTGGTGCATTTTTAGGACTAGCTCAGGTAGATAAAGAAGGAAACCTGAATGTAAGTAAGTTTGGTTCTAAAGTTGTAGGGCCAGGTGGTTTTATCAATATCACCCAGAGTTCAAAAAAAGTGATTTTCTGTGGAACTTTTACAAATGGTGCTGAAGTTCAAATATCTAATGGAAAGGTCAATATATTGAAGGAAGGAAACAGAAAGAAATTTGTAAACAAAGTTGATCAGATCACTTTTAGTGGCAAGTATGCCGAGGAAACAAAAAAACCAGTGTTGTATGTGACTGAAAGAGCAGTATTTACCATTGAAAAGGGAGAGGTTACTCTTATAGAAATAGCGCCAGGTGTGGACATAGAAAAAGACATTTTTGCAGCTATGGAATTTAGACCAAGAGTATCAGAAAATCTCAAAGAAATGCCTGCAGAAATATTTCAGGAAACATGGGGGAACTTGAAAAATATACTTGCAAACAAATAAAACGGAAAATAAGCCTATTACAATTAGATTATTGCAAAGTAAAGTTGGATTATAAACTATATAAAATATAAATTGTATTGTGAAAGGGATGGAATCTATGAAAAAATGTGTAATTACTAGTGCAGTAAGAACTCCTATAGGTGCTTATTTGGGAGGTTTAAAGGAAGTACCAGTAGAAGAGCTTGCCGCAACTGTCATAAAAAAAGCGGTTGAATTATCAGAAATTGAACCTGATCAAGTAGAAGATGTTATAATGGGGCATGTTATTTCATCCACTGATGCTCCAAATTTAGCAAGAGATGCAGCGTTGTTATGTGGAATGGAAAAGACACCAGGAACAACAGTAAACAGAATTTGTGGTTCTGGATTACAGGCTGTCGCCAATGCTCTAATGATGGTTCAAACTAACCAAGCAGATATTGTTGTTGCAGGTGGTGCAGAAAGTTTATCTAGAGCTCCATATTATCTACCATTATCTGTACGTTATGAAGGATTTAGAAATCTTTCTAAGCCATTAAAATGTGCTAATGAAATGTCCCACTTTAATGCTGCTCCAAATTCTTTATATCCGCCCGTATGGATGGGCAATACAGCAGAAAATGTAGTAGAAAAGTATGGTATATCAAGAGAAGATCAGGATTTATTTGCTTACGAAAGTCAAATGAAGGCAAAACAAGCTGTTGAGCTTGGAAGATATGATAAAGAAATTGTACCAGTAGAAATAGCTACAAGAAAAGGGAAAATAGTAATAGATAAGGACGAGCATCCAAAGCCAGAGGTTACTTTAGAAAGACTTGCTCAACTTAAACCAGCCTTTAAAAAAGATGGAAAGGTAACGCCAGGAAATGCTACTGGATTAAATGATGGAGCAGCTGCACTTGTAATTATGTCTGAAGACAAGTGTAAAGAACTATCTCTAAAACCTATGGCTTATATAGTGGACTTTGCAATAGCGGCTTTAGACCCAATGTACATGGGCTTAGGACCTGCATATGCAATTCCAAAATTATTAGAAAAGAACAACTTGAAATATGAAGATATTGATCTTTATGAAATAAACGAAGCTTTTGCTGGACAAGTATTAGGCTGTTTGAAAGAAATGGACATGTACATTGGTTCAGAACTTTACAACAGAGTAAACATTAATGGTGGAGCTATTGCATTAGGGCATCCACTTGGAATGTCAGGAGCAAGAATAGTTGGTTCAATTGCACATGAGTTTAGTAATTCAAATGCTAAATACGGAATAGCAAGTGCGTGTATTGGTGGCGGTATGGGTATTGCAATATTATTAGAAAATGTGAAATGAGAATAATGATGTCATAGCTGTAAAATGTAATGTTGCAGATAGAGGAAAAGTTATGATCCTAAACAATGTGAAGTGGCTAAGGCTGTATTATTTTTAGCTTCTAATGATAGTTCTCCTATGTAAATGGGCATATTTAAATTTTAAATGAGAGATGTATGTATAAGTAGGAGGTAAAAAAATGAAAAAAGTTGTAATTACTAGTTATGCAAGAACTCCTATTGGAGCTTTTTTAGGAGATTTAAAAGAAGTACCAGTAGAAGAGTTGGCAACCATAGCAGTTAAAGAGGCAATTAAAAGATCAAATCTAAAAAATGATGAAGTTGATGAGGTGGTTTTAGGCCATGTTATATCTTCAGCTGATGTAGCTAACTTAGGTAGGTTTGTTGCTTTGAAAGCTGGCCTTGATTTAAAGACTACAGGATTTACTGTTAATAGAATTTGTGGCTCGGGTATTCAAGCAGTAATCTCTGCTGCACAGGAAATACAAACAGGTATATATGACGTGGTTGTAGCTGGAGGGGCTGAAAGTTTATCTAGAGTACCCTATTATCTTCCACTTAGTGTAAGATACCAAGGTTTAAGAAATGGGAATCAGACATTAATATGTTCAAATGAAGAACATGCAAAAACCACCGCGCCTCGTGATCAATATCCAATTGAAACAATGGGAGAGACAGCAGAAAATATTGTAGAGAAATATGGTATTTCAAGAGAAGATCAGGATAGATTTGCATTTGAAAGTCAGAGAAAAGCACAGTATGCTATAGAAAGCGGTAGGTTTGCACAAGAAATAATTCCTGTTGAAATTAAGACAAAGAAAGGAACTACTGTAGTTGATACTGATGGACACCCTAGGTTTAATACTACAATTGAGGCATTATCAAAGCTAAAGCCTGTTTTCAAGAAAGATGGTACCGTTACTGCTGGAAACTCTTCAGGTATGAATGATGGAGCGGCAGCACTAGTTTTGATGTCTGAAAAGAAGTGTTTTGAATTAGGCCTAAAACCATTAGCTTATATAGATACTTATGCTTTTAGTGGTGTTGACCCAAATGTAATGGGATTAGGCCCAGTAGGAGCAATCAAAAAGATTCTTAATAAAAAAGGACTCACACTTGAGGATATAGATATACTTGAAATAAATGAAGCCTTTGCGGGTCAAGTATTAGGATGCTGCAAGGAGTTAGGTAACTATTTAGATACTCCTTTATATGAGAGATTGAATCCTAATGGTGGGGCTGTTGCACTAGGTCATCCTTTAGGTATGTCTGGGGCAAGATTAGTTGGCTCTGCAGCTTTAGAGCTAAACAATAAGAATAAGAAATATGCAATTGCCAGTGCTTGTATAGGTGGAGGACAAGGTATAGCTGTTCTATTAGAGAAAAAATAAATAAGTATTAAATAGCTAAGGATTTGAAACTAATTAGTGCAGTTCATCTTATAGGGGCGAATTGCACTAATATTTGCCAATATTATAGTTAATATTATATTTAGGAGAAAAGCATGTATAAAAAATGGTTTCTAATAATTATTTTCCCTATTCTGATTCTGTTTTTAAGACCTTTAGGGATGAACCTTAATCAGAGCATTATTCTATCAACCCTTGTTTTTGTTGTAACACTTTGGGTAACAGGAGCTGTTAGTAAAACATATGCTTCTATATTTTTACTAATTAGTTTTTCAATATTTGGGAAAACTCCAATCAGCAAAATATTTCAATTTCCATTATCAGAAAACTTTTTGATGTTTGTTTTATCATTCATCTTTTCACAAGGGATTGCTAACAGTAAAATTGCTGAAAAAATTATTGAACCCATATTTAAAAAGTTTGGAAGGAATTATATTTCACTAATCATTACAATAATGGTCACGCAATTGGTTATGATATTTGTTATTCCTCAACCATTTTCAAGGCTTATCATTATTGCTATGATATTTAAAAGCTTTTTAAGTAAAATTAAAGTAGATAACTCATTAGAAGAAGTACTTTTATTTGGTGTTTTTTCCTTTTCGGTAATAGTTAATTTAGTGCTTAAACGTGGAGATATTATTATTAGTACTGCATTAACTACCATTGGCAATGTTCAAATTAGTGAATTTCAATGGATTCAATATATGACAGTTCCAACAATTCTATTATGTGTATTATGTAGTATCTTATATATTTTTATTTTTAAGAAGGAATTAGTCAATTATAATCAAATTAACAAAGATTCATTTGAAGTAAATAGAAAATTTGATAAAAAAGAAAAAATAAATGGAATATTTATATTAGTTATTATTATATTATGGGCAACAGAATTCCTTCACAATATTAATGAAATATATATTGTGTTAGCTGGAATAATAATCATGTTTCATTTGAAGATATTAACAATAAAGGACTACAAAGCAGTTAATATAGATCTTTTAGTATTTTTAACGGCAGCTTTTTCTATTGGACAAGTCATGAAATTTAGTGGGATAGCAGATATTTTATTCTCTAAATTCACAATATTATTTCCAGATGAATTTAACTTAACATACATGTTTGTAGTTGTGATTATTTCCTTAATCCTTCATATGATCATAGGTAGTAATATAGCTACCATGTCAGTTGTTATACCAGGTATTTTGACTATTTGCCCTGAAGGAATTAATAATATTCCATTATTGTTTCTAATTTTGATAACAGTATGCTCGCATTATATTTTACCATTCCATAATGTAATAATATTAGTTGGTAACGGAAACAATTATTATTCTTCAAAAACGGTTTCTAAATTTGGAACAGTATATACAGGAATTTTGTTTTTAAGTATCTACTCGCTATACTATGTTTGGTGGCATATTATTGACTTAATTTAAAAACAATTAGTGATAGAAATTTGAAATGGCAAATAAAAGTATTTTATGAAATTGTTTTAGTTAACCAAATTAATATTGTAAATTACTGCCCTGGGACTTTATAAAAGCTCGGGAGCAAAGTAATATTATAAGCTTGGTCATATGATCTATGAATACTTTATCCTTGGGACTTATATAATGAAGCCTGGGAGATAAATTATTGTATCTTATGACCAAGCTGAATTATTTTTTGACAATTGAATAACACATCTACTATTTTAGTCTAACATTAAAATATTTTTTCTAATTAAAATAGAAGGAAATGAATAATAAAAAAAGAATTTATGAGTAAAGGCATTTAATAGCTTTAAATTTTATTTAACAAAGAAAGGAGGATTTTCATGCCAAGAAAATCATTTAATGCTAAAGGTGCAGTAGCTGTTGGACCATATTCGCACGCAGTTGAATCAGGTGACACAGTCTATTTTTCGGGACAGACTCCTATAGACTCAAATACAGGAAAACTTGTAGAGGGTAGTATAACTGAACAAACAGAGCAATGTTTTAAGAACTTATTTAATGTACTTGAAGCTGCTGGTTTAAAGCCAGATGATGTAGTTAAAGTAAATGTCTTTCTAACTAATATGGAGAACTTTTCGGATATGAACAAGGTATATGAAAAGCAATTCTCAACTCCATACCCTGCAAGAACTACAATAGGAGTTGCTTCATTACCCTTAGGAGCACAGGTTGAAATAGAAATGATAGCTAAGAAAAAATAAATTTCACAACATTAGTAAAATAACAAATACGGAGGATGTATAATGAAGCTTGTTTCTTGGAATGTAAACGGACTTAGGGCTTGTGTAGGTAAAGGATTTTTAGAGTATTTTAATGAGGTAGATGCTGATATGTTTTGCGTTCAGGAGACTAAACTGCAGGAAGGGCAGATTGATTTAAATCTAGAAGGATATCATCAGTACTGGAATTATGCAGTTAAAAAAGGCTATTCTGGCACAGCGGTATTTACCAAGGGAAAACCCATATCTGTAAAATATGGACTGGATATTGAAGAGCATGATCAAGAAGGAAGGATAATAACTCTAGAATTTGATGAATTTTTTCTAGTTAATGTATATACTCCAAACTCTCAAAGGGAGTTAGCTAGACTTGACTATAGAATGACTTGGGAAGATGCATTTAGAGATTATCTTATAGGATTAGATGCCATAAAACCTGTTATTTTATGTGGAGACTTAAACGTGGCTCATAAAGAGATAGATTTAAAAAATCCTAGCAGTAATAAAAAGAATGCTGGTTTTACAGAAGAAGAAAGAGAAAAGATGACCGTATTACTTAATAATGGTTTTATAGATTCATTCAGATACTTCTATCCAGATAAAGAAGACGCATATACTTGGTGGTCCTATATGGGAAAGGCTAGAGAGAGGAATGTAGGTTGGAGAATTGATTATTTCATTGTATCTGAAAAAATAAAAGATAAGCTCAAGGATTCGCAAATTCATCCCAATATAATGGGTAGCGACCACTGTCCTGTTTTATTAGAGGTATGTTTATAAAAGTCATGAAAAATTTTAAAGCCTTGATTAAACTTTATATTTAATCAAGGCTTTCTATTAATCTTACTATTTGTAAAACACGTGATTAGCTATTCGTGTTACATATGTTTTGTTATTTACAATCCATGTGCCTTCTGATTTATCAGGATTGAAAAAATAAGTTGAATTTCCTACAGGCTTTACCCCACTTAGGGCATCTCTTGCTGCTTGTATACTTTCATCTGATGGAGTATTATAAATAGTTCCTTCTGCAACAGGGCTATATTGAGGAATACCATTGTAGTATTCAAATATTACATCTTTTATTGTATTTGGGAATTCGCTTGAAGCAACTCTATTTAAAATAGTACTTCCTACAGCTACTTTTCCTCTATATGGTTCAGCCCCAGCCTCAGCATTAATTATCCTTGAAAGCCAATACAAATCTGTTGACATTGTACCACTGCTTGAGCTTGTCCCACGAGATACTGATGCAGATGCATTATTTCCATACAGCAATAATTGAGTTTGTTTACCTGCTATGCCATCAATTCTTATCTTATTGGCTTTTTGAAAAGAAATTACTGCTTTTTCAGTTCTTTGTCCAAAAATACCGTCTACAGCACCAGCTGAAAAGCCCTTGCCATTTAGAGCCTGTTGCAATTTAGATACTTCAGGACCCCTACTTCTGAACTTTAATACTACATAGGAGTCATTTCTAGCAGCATAGACACTTGTTATGTTCAGTAAGATTAATAGTAGTACTAGGATTGATGCAACAATCCCTTTTTGATGTATTTTCATATTGAAAACACTCCTTCCCTTTTGCTTCCGAAGTTAGCTGACGGGTTCGGGACAGAAGGCTCCCTACCATAATACCTATGGATTAACCCCTTAATTGGTTCCTCCGTACCTAGAATAAAAACTAGGATTCAGCAACTATAGTGTTTTTGCATAGTTAATATTATATAGGCTCAAATATATTATGTCAACCAAATATAAGGTAAGGGAAAAATTAACTAGGTAAATAAAGTTAATTTTTAAAATCAATATATATAGTTTTTTTTGATAATGAGCAGACAGGTTATTGATAAAAACAATAATAAACTAGTCTAGCAATCAAGTTTTATTAAATTAATTATGATAAAATATTGACGGAGTTTGTTTAACGGAAAGAATACTAAAGATTTTTTTGACAGAGGTGTGTAGAATTGCATAAAGAAAAAAAAGGAATATGTGGTATATGTCCTTATAGCTGTGACGTGATTGTTAAAATTGAAGACGAAAAAATAGTTGATGTCATGCCAGATAAAGATGGTCCCCATGGACATTTATGTCCTAGAGGAAAGGCAGCACCTCATATTGTTTATTCTAATAGACGTGTAAAACAGCCTTTAATAAGAAATGGAGAAAAAGGTGCAGCCTCTTTTAGAGAAGGAACTTGGGAAGACGCACTTGATGTTATTGAATACAATTTTAGAGAGATTATATCATCATATGGAGCTAAAGGGATTGCAAGCTATATGGGTGGTGGTTCACTAGAGGATTCCTTAAGCGATTTTTATATGGACTATTTTAGTAAAATTGGCTCACCAAATGATATGAATAGTGGTTCCATTTGTTATGTAGCATCAAAGGTTCTAGCACCTGTGACTACAACGGGACTTTATGGAAGAGCCTTTACAGCAGATATAGACAACAGTGATGTAATATTTGTTTGGGGGACAAATCCGAAGACTGATTCGGGTGTAGGAAATTTCAAAAAGCTATTAGAAGCTAAAAAGCGTGGGGCTAAGATAATAACCGTAGATCCTAGAAAAAATGAAACAGCAGATATATCTCATATATGGATACCTATTAAGCCAGGTACTGATGGTGCCTTGGCTCTATCTATGTTGAAATTAATGATAGATAGTAAAAGATATAATGAACATTTTGTTGAGGAACATACTTATGGTTTTGAAGATTTGAAAAAGTATTTAGATTCTTTGGATTTAGAATACCTTTCAAAAAGCTGCGGTGTGGAAGCTGAACAGATAAAAGAACTAACTGATATTTTCTGTAGTACAGAAAAAGTCTCAGTTACATTTTATACTGGACTCGAATATCAGCCTAGTGGAGTTCAAAACACAAGGGCTCTTTATTGTCTGTGGGCATTAGGTGGGAAAATAGATGTAGAAGGTGGACTATATATTGACAAATATCCAGCAGATATAGTAACGGAATATGAGTATAAATTAGACAATATGCCAGTGGGTGCAAAAGAATATCCAGTATTTTCTGCTATATCTGGTAGAGGACAGTTTGTTGAATTACCAAAGACAGTTTTAAACAATGAGCCCTATCCTGTGAGAGGGCTATTGCTTTTAGGTGCATCTCCTATGCTATCATATCCAAACCAAAAACAATGGGAATCAGTTTATGAAAAATTAGACTTTTTGGTGGTAATAGATAGATTTATGACAGAAGAAGCCAAATGGGCTGATGTAATATTACCTGCTACAACTTACTATGAGAATACATCTTATTGCTATTATATGGACGGTATAAGGTTAAGAGAAAAAATTATAGAGCCAGTAGAAGGTGCAAAAAATGATTTATTTATTCTACAAGCCATAGCAGAAAAGCTAGGCTTTGGTCATGATCTTCCAGAGAATGATGAAGAACTACTAAATATGGCTTTTAAAGATGATATGGATACCTTAAAAGCCCTAAAGGAAAATCAATATGGAATAGTAAGAGAAAAAAAGGAAGTTATATATAAAAAATATGAAACTGGTGATTTAAGAAAAGATGGGAAGAAAGGTTTCCCTACTCCTACAGGAAAATTTGAGATAAGCTCAACTTTACTTGAAAAGTATGGATACGAGGGACTACCTATATATAAGGATCCATTTGAGATAACAGAAAAAGATAAGGAGTATAACTTCTTATTGACTACAGGAGCTAGAAGTCTGTATAGATATAATTCCTTTGGCCCTAATATAGCCGAGCTTACTAAAAAAGAAAATGCAGCTACTATTGATATTAGTCAACAAGATGCAGAATCTTTAAATATAGCGGATGGTGAAAGAGTTAAAGTAGAATCTCCTTTTGGAACTAAGATACTTCCAGCGAGGATTTGCAGCATTATGCCAGGGGTAGTACATATACCAAATGGAGGGGGAAGCTCCTTCCAAGTAGAAGGTTGGGCTAATAGTAATCCAAACGAATTATGTGGTTATAGCTTTAGAGATGAAATATCAGGATATATTGCATGTAAAGCTGTTCCATGTAAAATAAAAAAAATAATTTACTAACGAGGAGGAATACTAATGAAATTCAAAAGATTATTAACCGTATTATTAGTACTTGCAATGGTTTTATCCTTAATTGCATGCGGGAGTAAAAATGCAAACGTAGATACACCAGAACAAGCAGGAGAGGAAACACAACAAGAAACACAAGAAGAAAAAGTACTTAAGTATGGCGTTAGCATGTCACCAGGAAGTATTGACCCAACAAACCTAAAGGATATATTTTCCTATGAGATGGTTAGACAATCATATAATGGTCTTACTGATAGAACACCAGAAGGAAAGACAATTCCAGGACTTGCAAAGTCATGGGAAACAACTGACAATGGTAAAACTTATTATTTTGAACTTGAAAAAGGAGTTAAATTCCATTCAGGTAATGAGCTAAAAGCTAGTGACGTAAAGTTTACATTTGAATATGATTTAGATCCAACTAGAGATAGTGGTAGTTCATCATATCTTTCAAATATAGTTGGAGCACAAGATATAATTGATGGAAAGACTAAAGAGCTTGCTGGATTTAAAATAATAAATGATTATGAATTTACAATTGAGTTTACTCAACCAGAGATTTATTTTCCAGACTATTGCAGCGTTGAATCATTATATATTGTTGAACAAGCTGCTGTAGAAGGTAAGGGTGAAAACTGGTGGGAAACAATGTCTGCTGGAACAGGCCCTTATAAGTTAGTGGAATTCAAGATGGATGAAAAAACAGTGTTTGAAGCCAATAAAGATTATTTTAAAGGCAGTCCTGCTATTGATAGGCTTGAATTTGTAGTAGTGTCAGAAGATGAAACAGCTATGATGATGTATGAAAATGGAGAATTAGACGTTATAGCTGCACCTTGGGGACAATTAGATACAATAAAAGCTGATGAAAATTTAAGCAAAGAGCTTATTGAGCATCCAATAGCTGATATGACTTATTTAGGAATGAATCAAGATATATACAAACCATTTAAAGATATTAAAGTCAGACAAGCAATATCAATGGTTATTAATCAAGAAGATATAGCTAAAAAAATCATGCAAAATACAGCATATCCACTTTACGGAGCTATTCCTGTAGGTTTTAGTGTATACGATGAGAAATTAAAAACAGAATACAATCCTGAAAAAGCTAGAGAATTATTGAAGGAAGCAGGATACGACAAGTCAAATCCACTTCCATCTATTACTTTATATTATCCTGGAATGGATGAAGACAATGCAGTTTATATTGGTGAGCAGCTTAAAAACGAATTAGGCTGGGAGGTTAAGCTTGAAAGCCCTGATAGATCTGCTTTACTTTCTGATTTGCTAGATAAAAAAATAGGCTTCTATATATTTGGCTCAACAGCTGCTTATGGAGATGCACGTGCCATACTATATACAGCTTTCCATGGTGAAGGAAGAAGAAACTTCTCTAATTATGAAAATCCAGAGTATGATAGGCTGTTAAACGAAGCAGCTACAATTTCATCTCAAGACGAAAGAGGAAAGCTATATTTAGAGGCTGAGAAAGTATTAGTAAATGATTATGCATTTGTTCCTATGTACACAGACAAAGAGTATTTATTAATAAAGCCTTATGTAAAAGATTTAAAACTTAGCGGATTAGGAATGGATATATTTGATACAGTTAAAATAGAAAAATAGGGGTTTTACTGTTGATAAAACATATAGGGAAAAAAACATTTAATTTAATAATTGTAATGTTAATGATGAGCCTCCTAGCATTTTTTGCTATAAGAATAATGCCAGGAGACCCTATAGCTTTAATGTTTGGAGAAAAAGACGTTTCTTCAGAAGTTATGGAAAACATAAAAAAGATATATCATTTAGATAAGCCGCTATATCAGCAATATTTTATGTATTTAAAAGATTTAACTAAACTTGATCTAGGATATAGTTATTTTTATGTTGGTAAATCTGTAAATGATTTAATATCAAGAAGTTTTAGCAATACATTTCAGCTGGCACTGGTTTCATTTCCGGTGTCAGCTGTTCTTGGTATGCTTTTAGGCTGCTTAGCTGCCTATTGCGATGGGAAATTTTTTGATAAACTATTGAATTTCATAGCTGTAATATTTACAGCAATACCAGATGTACCAATGGCTATATTTTTGGTGTTTATTTTTTCTGTTAAATTAAAGCTATTTCCAATAGCGGGATGGGGTCAACCCAAATATTTTTTCTTGCCAGCTATGTTTATTTCTTTATGGCCCTCTATAAGCTTGGCAAAAATGGTAAGGGCTCTAGTGAAAGAAGAAATGGGTAAGCCTTATGTCTATATGTGCAGAGCTCGAGGAATGGGCTATGGTAGGATTATATCTTTTGAAATAATTCCCAATGTACTAATACCTGTTACTACAAGCTTAGGGATGATATTTGGTAGGATGCTGGAAGGTGCATTTATTGCAGAACTTGTGTTTAATATTCCAGGTTTTGGTCGAGTAGCAGTTGATGCAATATTTAGAAGAGATTATCCCGTTATAATGGGGATTATTCTATTGACAACATTTATTTATACTAGCATCAACTTTATCATAGATATTATCCATTATTTCCTTGACCCAAGGCTAAGGGGGAGAGCTAAAGTTGATTAAGAAATATATATTTTATTTAAATATAGCATTATTACTAATTATTATTCTTAGTACAATAATAGCGCCAGTAATTGCACCATATACTTATAATGCCACTCATTTGGATGATATATGGCATAAACCTTCTTCAAACTACTTATTGGGTGCTGATAAGCTAGGAAGAGATATATTTACTAGGCTTCTATATGGAGGAAGAATAAGCCTTTTTGTAGCTTTTATTGTTGAATTAATAGCATTACCAATTGGTTCAATCCTTGGTTATATAAGTGCAACTAAATCAGGTATTATTATATCTGCACTCAATAGAATAATGGACGTATTGTTTTCATTTCCGACTATAATATTAGCTTTAACTTTGTCTGGTGTTGTAGGTGTTGGAATAAAATCTATTATAGTAGCAGCAGCTTTTGCTGAAATACCTGTGTTTTTTAGATATACAAAAACACTAGTTCTTAAGATATTTAATGAACCCTTTGTGGAGGTGTTAGGCACATTAGGTATTGGAAAAAAGGCAATTTTCAAAGACCATATGATGATACATATTTTGCCTCCACTTATACCTAAAGTGATTTTTAACTTTGCTACAACAATTATTTTTGAATCTACTCTAAGTTTTATAGGCATAGGAATACAGCCTCCATTTCCGTCATGGGGGAATATGATTAGAGATGGCATACCTTTCATAAGATCACATCCAACTTTAGTAGTTTCATCTAGTGGAATATTAGCTATAACTATAATGCTGTTATTTGGAATTGGAGAAAAATTAGAAGAAAAGCTTATTGTTTAAAAGGGTGATTAGATAATGGAAAAACTCCTTGAAATAAAGAATTTAAATACTTGGTTTTATTCACAAGATGGGATAATAAAAGCAGTAAGAGATGTGAACTTTAGCTTAAATAAGGGTGAGATTTTAGGCATAGTAGGAGAGTCTGGATGTGGAAAGAGCGTAATGGCAAAATCAATAATAGGACTTGTTGAGAAGCCTGGCAAAATAGTATCTGGAAAAATAATGTTTGAGGGCCGAGAGTTACAAGACCTAGAAGACAATAAAATGAGGAAGATAAGAGGAAAAGACATAGCCTATTTATTACAAAATCCTATGTCTGCCTTCAATCCTATGTTTACAGTGATAAAGCATATACGTGACAGTATATTAATACATGAAAAAGTGAAAAAAGAAGAAGCAAATAGAAGAGCAATAGACTTACTAAGAAAAACAGGAATATCTAACTCAGAAAAAGTAGGAGCAAAATATCCTCATCAATTTTCAGGTGGGATGCTGCAACGTGGAGCTATAGCCATGGCAATAGCATGTACGCCAAAGCTGTTAATTGCTGACGAGCCAACTACTGCATTAGATGTCAGCTTGCAATCTCAGATACTACAGCTATTGAAAAGCTCAAGGGATGAATATAACATGTCAATAATCTTAATAACTCATAATTTTGGAGTGGTATGGGATATATGTGATAGAGTTATAGTTATGTACGGAGGACAAATAGTAGAGTTAGCGTCTGTAAATGAGATATATGAGAACCCTATACACCCTTATACAAAAGCACTTTTAGACTCTATGGTGACTATGGGCATAGAGAAAGACCGTATATTACCATCCTTAAAAGGTGGAGTTATAGATCTATCAGATATTAGTGGCGGATGTGATTTTGCACCTAGGTGCTTGTATGCAACAGATTATTGTAGAAATAATGCTCCAATTCTAGAAGAGATCGATAAAAATCACTTTGTAAAATGCCACTATACAAACAAAAGGAATTGATTATATGAGCAGTAGTGAAGATATAATTTTAAAAATTGAAAATTTAACTAAAGAATATAGTGGAAGCAAGGGGACGGGGTTATTGCTTCAACACGATATAAAATCATTTAAGGCAGTAGCAGATGCTAATCTTGAATTAAAGAAGGGAAAAACACTAGGATTAGTAGGAGAGTCTGGATCGGGAAAAAGTACTATAGCTCGTTGCCTTATGGGAATTACAAAACCCAATGAAGGAAGAATACTTTATAAAGGTAAAGATGTATCTCAATATGATAGTAAAGAATTAAAAGCATTAAAAAGGCAGATTCAGATGATTTTTCAAGATCCTTATTCATCCTTTGACCCAAAGAAGAATTTTGATTTTTCTTTAAAAGAGCCTATGCTAGCACTTAACATAGCCAGTAAAAAAACAGCTAATATTAAGGTAAATGAGATTTTAGAGAAGGTTGGATTAGATATTAGTTTAAAGCAAAGATATCCTAAGCAACTAAGTGGTGGACAGTGCCAAAGGATGAATATAGCTAGGGCTTTACTGCTAATGCCAGAGTTATTAGTATGCGATGAGCCTGTATCAGCCTTAGATATTTCTATACAAGCTCAAATATTGAATCTGTTAAAAGCAATTCAGAGTGAATATGGACTGACTTATTTATTTATATCTCATGATTTAAGTGTTATTAAATATATGAGTGATGATGTGGCAATTATATATAAAGGTAGAATAGTAGAGAAGGGAAGCAGTAGTATATTGTCATCGCCAAAACATCCATACACACAGCTTTTACTTGAAAGCATGCCTCCTAAGTCGCCCTATGAAAGAAGCATAAAGGATAACATTGAATATAGTACAGAAAATACAATAAAGGGCTGTGCTTTTTATAACCGATGTAGCAAAAAAATAGATTTATGCAAAAACAAACAACCAATATCTAAACAAATATCGGAAGGACATTTTGTTGAATGCTTTCTATTTAGCTAAATCTTGACTACAATTAAATACATCAAATTTTTTATTAGAATTATTAAATTGAGTTCAAAAAGCGAAATATAAAAAAATATTTATGTCGCATTTTGCGATAAACTCATACTTGACATCTTCTAAAACAGATGGTAGATTATACAGTAACACTTGAGAGTGTATCTAGGGTTCCGACTTTTTTAAAAAGTGTCTGGTCCAAGCGATACAAGGATATTATCTACACTTCTGGGAGAAAAGCCTGGAGGACGAGTCTCAATAGACTCTTCTTCCGGGCTTTTTTTATATAAATAAAGGAGGTGCCTATATGAGCATTATACAAGTAAGAGATTTACAAAAAACATTTCAAGTTAAAACAAAAAAAGCAGGATTAAGTGGAAGTGTAAAGGCTGTATTTAGACCTGAATATAAAGAGGTTAAGGCAGTCAACAATATTTCCTTTGATGTAGAAAAGGGTGAAATACTAGCTTTTATTGGGCCTAATGGAGCAGGCAAATCCACAACTATTAAAATGCTTACAGGTATTTTATATCCTTCTTCAGGCCACATTAGTATTCTTGGACTTAACCCATCAATTCAAAGAAGAATATTGTCTTACAAAATAGGAACAGTATTTGGACAAAAATCTCAGCTGTGGTTTCACCTTCCACCAATAGATAGCTTTCAACTTTTGGGGAAGATATACGAGATGTCAGATTCATCTCTAAAGCAACGTATTATGTATTTAACCGAACTATTTGAAATAGAAGAACTATTAGAAATTCCAGTAAGAAAGTTATCCTTAGGGCAGAGAATTAGATGTGAAATAGCAGCATCTTTATTACACAGTCCCGAAATAATATTTCTAGACGAACCAACTATTGGATTAGATGTTGTAGTAAAGCAGAAAATACGTGAGCTAATTTTAAGATTAAATAAAGAAAATAAAACTACCATTTTTCTGACTTCTCATGATGCTGGGGATATAGAACAGGTTTGTAAAAGAGTAATCATAGTAAACCATGGAGAGATAGTATTAAATGAGTCTGTTAAGAACTTAAAGTATAATTATATGAATCAAAAGATTATTGATATAAAGTACAATGAGCCTGTGGAAATAAACAGTGAACTTGTAGAGGTAATAAAACATAAAGATTATGCTGCAAAAGTGAAAGTAGATAGTTCTATTCATGACATAGATACTGTAATTGCTTATTTAATGAAGGCAGGAAAAGTTGCTGACATCACCATATCTGAACCTCCTTTAGAAGAAATTATTTCTCATATTTATTTGCAGAAGAAATTAGGCGGTGATGCTGTTGAAAAAACTATATAAATATTTATATGTATGCAAAATAAGCTTGTCAAATAACCTTGTATATGTAGAGAACTTTATAGCGAGAAATTTTTTCTTAGCATTTATTATTTATATAATGTTAATGCTTTGGCAAAATATATATGGTCAAAAAGGAGATGTAATCGCTGGCCTTAGTTTGAGACAAATGATCTGGTATTTAATAATTACAGAAATCGTTACACTATCACGTTCAGATGTGTTCAATGAAGTTTCTGTAGATGTTAAAAATGGGAATATTGCATATATGATAAATAAACCTTATAGCTACGTATTTTATTGCTTTTCTAATTCTTTAGGTGAGATTGGAGTTAAGTTAATTACAAATGCTGCTATCGGATTAATTATAGGTGTCCTTTATGTTGGGCCACTGATGGAGTTTAAGCTTATTCAATTACCTTTTGTTATTTTATCTATATTGCTAGGAATTTGTATAAACTTTTTTATCCACATATGTTTATCTCTTACTTCATTTTGGGTTGAGGAAAACAGTGCATTTTATTGGATTTATAGTAAACTTGTATTTACACTAGGTGGCATGCTTATACCCATTGAAATGTTTCCAGGATGGATAGAAAGGTTAGCTAGAAAGCTTCCCTTTGCTTATATAACCTATGGTCCTGCAAGACTTGTGGTTGATTTTTCTCTTTCTAATTTTGCAAATATCTTGTTTTTTCAGCTTGGATATTTATTATTCTTTATTGGGCTCTCTACATTCATTTACAGGAAGGGGGTTAGAGCATTAAATGTTAACGGAGGTTAAGAAAAATTTTAAATTAATAGCTATGTATTTTCGCTTTAATCTTTCAGCATCTATGGAGTATAGAACTAGCTTTCTTATTCAAACTTTTGGAATGATTTTGAATAATGCTTCATTTATATTTTTCTGGTGGATATTATTTGGAAATATAGAAAACATAGGAGGCTATGGTTTTAAGGATGTTATGATGCTATGGGCCATATCTTCTGTATCATATGGTATTAGCTTTGTTTTATTCGGTAACACAAGAAGAATTTCACATATGATAGTCAACGGTGAACTAGACCCATATTTATTACAACCTAAAGATGTTCTCATAAATATTATTTCATCAAGTACTGTTATCTCAGCATGGGGAGACATATTATATGGCATTATTTTGTTTGTTGGTGTTAATGGAGTTCATATAGTGGACTTTTTGCTGTTCCTGCTTTTTAGTATTAATGCTGCCTTACTTTTTTCAAGTGTTTTGATACTTGTAAATTCCTTAACCTTCTATATGGGAAATTCTCAAGGCATTAGTGGACTTGTACTAGAATTTATGATATCTTTTAGTATATATCCAGAGGGAATATATAAAGGATTTGCAAAATATATTATATATACAATTGTTCCAGCAGCTTTTATTACTTTGATTCCGGTTAGATTACTACAATATTTTTCATGGAGATGGTTTATCATACTCTTAGCTGTATCAGTAGCTTGGATAATATTAGCATATTGGTTTTTCTATAAGGGGCTAAAAAAATATGAATCAGGTAACTTAATAGTAAATAAGCTTTAGATGATTGAAATGCTATTTTCAAAGGAGCGAAAAATATGACTAGAAACAGAAAGGTTGTTAATATAATTAAAATTTCAACATTTATAGTACTAGTCATATTAATTGCTTTAATAATAAATAAAACTAAAAAGCAAGCAATAGAGCCTTTATTGTCAGATAATAGGGTATTAGCTTTAGATAGTCAGAATGGAAAATACGAAGATGAGCTATATGATGAAGATACTGTAACTGTTTTTAAATATAGTAATCTATCAGAGGATATTAAAGAAAAAATAGTTGGAGTATCTTGGAAGGAAAACTCTCCTGTAAAGCTAGAGGACCTTGCATATATCAAAGTCACTTATTGGGGATTTGATGATATAGAGCACGTAGGAGAGTTAATAGTACATGAAAAGCTAGCACAAGAGGTCGTAGAAATATTTAAAGAGCTTTATGAAGCAAGATTTCCTATAGAAAAGATTAGACTCATAGATGAATATGATGCAAATGATGATTTATCAATGGCTGATAATAATTCATCTGCATTTTGCTCAAGAGAAGTAACAGGAAAAAAAGGAGTATTTTCAGAGCATAGCTATGGAGTTGCCATAGATATAAATCCAATTCAAAATCCCTATGTAAAAGGCGATATTATACTACCAGAGGAAGGCAGCCTATATCTAGATAGGGACAATATACGAAAAGGAATGGTAACTAAAGGCGATGTATGCTATAATGCTTTTAAGAATAGAGGCTGGACTTGGGGTGGAGAGTGGAACACATTAAAAGATCATCAGCATTTTCAAAAGAAAATAGAAGACAATTAGATAATAGTAAAGTAAACCCTATTGTAAAATAGGGTTTATTTAATATCCTAGAACATCATTTAATATCAAAGCTCTTAGCGTTAAAAAGAAAAAATAATATAACTTAGAAGTCTATTAATTTAGTTTGAAATCATTTATAATATCATAGATAGTGTGATTATATTTTTCGCTTATTATAAAAGTAGGAGTATTAGCAATGAAAAAACAATATTTTGACTGGAAAGAATATATTTTAAGTAATGGACTAAAAATAGTCTCTATAAAAAAAGATACTGAGCTTTGCTCTATACATTTAGGAATTGATATAGGGGCAGTTAATGAAGAAGAAAATGAGAAGGGACTATGTCACTTTATTGAGCATATGCTTTTTAAAGGTACTGAATCAAGGACAAATTTAGACATAGACCAGGACTTAGAAGATAGGGCAGGTTCATATAATGCCTATACAACTTATACATCAACGGTATTTTCAATTACTGCTCTATTTAATGAACTTGAACCATCTATAGAAATCTTATCAGATATCATTAAAAACCCCACTTTTCCACCTAAAGAAATAGAGAAGGAAAGAGGAGTAATACTAGCTGAGTTTAGAACTAGCTATGATGACGTAGAGCACTATAGCTTTAATAAAGTAAATAGTATAGGCTTTGAAAAAAGTGCATTAAGGTATGATATATTAGGCAAAGAAAGCCTTATTAAAAGCTTTACTAGGGATGAAATAATATCCTTTTTTAATAAATATTATATTCCTAATAATAGTGTCGTAAGCGTAGTGTCTTCATTGAAGCACGAAGAAGTTTATGAAAAAATTAAGAAGTATTTTAGTGATTGGCAAAGCAAAGAACTGAAAAAAAATGCTGTTTTAGTTGAAAAAAACCGCAATGCTAAAGTTATATCCCATAAAAGAGAAATAGAACAAAATACTATTGTTTATCTTTATACATTCTATAATCTTACAAGAGATGAGGAACTTGCATTAGAGATATTAAATCATAAATTAGGGGAAAGTGCTAACTCAATTCTCTTTAGAGCCTTGAGAGAGGATAAAGGCATATCTTACGATATATATTCAGAGATAGATGTCACTGACTATATAAAGACATTATATATTTACTGTGCTGCATCTGAAGATGATATTTTTGAGGCTGAGGAAACAATAGATTATTGTATAGAGAACATAGTAAATAAGCATATAATGATAGATGATAAAAATATATCTCTAATGAAAAAAGTAATGAAGACAGGCATAGCATCAATTCTTGAAGATTCTGAGGGCTTATGTAATTATGTACTTCACCAGAAACTTATGGACAGGGAAGTAGATGGATTTTCTGAGGATTTAGAGGCGCTAAACAAAATTAAGGCAGAAGACGTTTATAAAGTAGCTGAAAAAGTTTTAGCCAGTCCTACTATTCATATTCTTGTAAATCAAAAGTGATATGGTGTCAGTTGTAGGGGCTGGTCTTCGTGCCAGCCCTTTTAAATTCCATCATATACCCTTTGAGGCACTACTGTTCTAGGATTTCTGCTACCAATTCTGCTATCTGTACCGCATTTGTAGCAGCACCTTTTCTAACATTATCTGCGACAACCCACATATTTAATCCATTTTCTATACTAAAATCTCTTCTGATTCTACCGACATATACATTATCAGTTCCATTTACACTTATTGGCATAGGATATAAGCTATTTCTAGTGTCATCCTGAACTACTATTCCTTTACTATCACATAGAATTTTGAAAATGTCATTAAGCTCAAATGATTTTTCAAATTCAAGATTTACTGATACACTGTGACAGTTCTTAACTGGAATTCTAACAGTTGTAGCCGTTATTTTTAAGGCATCATCATTCAATATTTTTTTTGTTTCTTCTATCATTTTTATTTCTTCTTTTGTATAGCCATTATCCATAAAAGAGTCAATATGAGGGATACAATTATAGGCAATAGGATAAGGATATTTTTTATTTGGAAGATTTTTTATACCGTTCTCCAAGTCCACAATTCCGCTTATTCCTGAACCTGAAACAGCTTGATAAGTGGAATAGACAATCCTCTTTACTCCGTAGGCTTCATGTAACGGATTTATAGGTACCACTACTTGTATTGTAGAGCAATTGGGATTTGAAATAATACCTTTATGCCATTTTATATCCTGAGGATTTACCTCAGGGACAATAAGGGGTACATCTTTTTCCATTCTCCACGCACTGCTATTATCAATTACAATTATGCCTTTTTCCTTAGCTATTGGAGCATATTTTTTACTTATATCACCGCCAGCAGAGAAAAGTGCAATATCTATAGCCTTATTAAAAGAAGTATTATTTAATTCCTCAACTATATATTCTGTATTGTTAAATGTCACTTTTGTATCTTTGGATTTTGACGAGGCAA
Source organism: uncultured Clostridia bacterium (assembly GCA_964619895.1). Lineage (GTDB taxonomy): Bacteria > Bacillota > Clostridia > Tissierellales > Proteiniboraceae > Proteiniborus. Next base: position 55,558 of record CAZUFW010000002.1, read on the forward strand.
AAAGGTACAAATTGTTTATTGGGAAAGCTCTCTCCTCTAGTACCTTAAGAATTGTTCTTCCTACCATTCCTGTAGCACCTACTATTGCTACATTTAGCTTTTTCAACAAAACCCCCCCTGACAATACTTACTTTAAGTTGCTAAATTATCCAAAGAATAATATCTAACTATTGATTTAAGTAGAAAACACCTTTGCATATTAGTTTTGCTGGCCCAGTCATAAAGATAAGATTATCAATTAACTCTATTTCAAGAACTCCACCTAATACATGTATTTTTACCTTATCACTTGTATTGTAGAGTTTGGAACAGATATATGCAACAGCTGAAGCACCAGTACCACATGCTAAAGTCTGTCCTACACCCCTTTCCCACGTAAGTAATTTAATATTATATGGATCTAGTATTTGGCATAAATTCACATTAGTTTTTTTAGGAAACAAATGGTAATTCTCAATTAATGGTCCAATTTTTTTTATATTAACTAATTCTACATTATCAACTTTAATGACAGTGTGTATAGTTCCTACAGACAAGACAGAAATATTATATATTTCATCTTCTATTTTGATTTTTTTATTAATAACTGTATCCTCTTCAGTATTTACTGGAAAAGATTTTGTGGATAATATAGGGGAGCCCATATTTACTCTAACACTTTCTACAATCCCATCTACAATATTTAGTTCAGGTTCCATTATTCCAGCTAAGGTTTCAACTTTAAAAGCAGTTTTTTGAACAATTTTATTATCATAAACATATTTTGAAAAACATCTTATTCCATTTCCGCACATAGGTGCTTCTGTTCCATCGGCGTTATAGAATAACATTTTAATATCTGCAATATCTGATTTCTCTACTATAATCATTCCATCAGCACCAATACCAAAATGTCTGTTGCAAATTTTCTTTGCAAGAGTACTATATATAGGCAGTTTTTCATCTATTCCATTTATAATAATAAAGTCATTACCTGTACCTTGCATTTTTTCAAAAGCAAGCATTTTATCCCTCCATTTAATCGTATTATAGGTTAGAGAACATCCCTCTCTATTTGGCTAGAGCCTTTTGAAGAATGTCCATAACTTATATTAAGTATATTATACATAAAAATTGCTAGTAAAGATAAAAAATTATTAACTAACAAAAGAAAGGACCTTAAGTGGTCCTATCTCCAGCTTTGAAATGTGTAAATTAATACTTGCCAAATCCTCCACCAAAGAAGAAGAATATAATAATTATTATTAGCAAGATAAATATAAAACTATCGTCATTTCCGCCAAGCATTTCGCTAAGTATGTTTTTGTTTTCTGGCATTTAATTACCTCCTTAAATATTTATATATGTAATACTATCTTATGTGGAAGTATAAATTTGGTGCAGAATATAATATTAACAAATTGCTTTTCTGCTTAGAGCATTTATGTTATTATTGAAATAATAACATTGTATAAAGAATACAAAATTTCAAAATAAATATTAAAAATATATAGGAGGCAAGACAAATGGAGTTGCTAAAGAAAAAAATACTAGATGAAGGCAGTGTTGAAGCAGGCAATATTTTAAAGGTCGATAGTTTTCTAAATCATCAACTAGATGTTGCTTTTTTAAATGAGGTTGGAAAGGAGTTTAAAAGACTATTTGGTGACAGAGAAATAACTAAAATACTTACCCTTGAAACATCGGGTATAGCTATTGCAAGTATAGCTGCTCAATATTTCAATGTACCAGTAGTATTTGCTAAAAAAATTGAAACTAAGAATCTAGACAAAGAAACTTATGAAAGTGATGTTTTCTCTTATACTAAAGGTAAAACATATAAAATCAAGGTGTCAAAAAAATATATTAAGCCTGATGATCGTATTCTTATTATTGACGACTTTTTAGCAAATGCACAGGCTGCATTAGGACTTATGGATATTATCAATAAAGCAGGGGCAAAGTTAGAGGGAATAGGTATAGTTATTGAAAAGGGCTTTCAAGATGGTGGAGAGCTTTTAAGAAAACAAGGCGTCAACTTAAAATCCTTAGTAATAGTGGATCAATTAGAAAAAGATAATATTAAATTTAGATAAAAAAATCAGAGAAAGAAATCTTTCTCTGATTTTGTCTATAGGGATTTTACCGCATCTTCAATTCTCTTAAGTGCTATTAGCAATTCAGATCTAGGACATGCAAAGTTAAGTCTTTCGAAGCCTTGTCCACATTTTCCGAATGCATAGCCATACTTAAATCCTATTTTCATTTTTTCAAGAGCAAGCTTTTCTAGTTCTTTATCAGTCAATCCAAGGCTTCTAAAGTCTAGCCATCCAACATAAGTACCTTCTGGTTTTACCATTTTAACTCCAGGAATATTTTTTTCAATATAATCAATCATAAAATCTCTATTTTGTTCTATATATTTAACTGCTTCATCTAGCCAATCTTCACAATTATTGTAGGCTTCTTCTATAGCTATTATAGCAAAAATGTTTTTTAGCTTTGTCTCTAAAGCATCTGCAACTAAATCATACTCTGCTCTTAGTTTTGGGTTAGCTATTACTGTTAATGTAGCTTTTAATCCAGTAATATTAAATCCTTTACCAGGGCCAAAAACTGTAATAGTATTCATCGCTAACTCTTTTGAGAGACTAGCTATAGGTATATGTTTACTTTCAGAAAATATTACATCAGAATATATTTCATCAGCAAGTATTATTATATCATTTTTAAGGCATATTTCTCCGATTTTCAACAATTCGTCTTTTGTAAATACTCTTCCTATAGGATTCTGAGGATTACAAAGTACTAGCATTTTTACTCTTGGATCTATTAGCTTTTCTAGATTATCAAAGTCAATACTATATTTCCCATCTTCGTAAATTAACTCATCTTTGACAACATGTCTACCATTAAAAATAGCTAATTCCTCAAATTTATAGAACACAGGATCTTGAACTATTATTTTATCACCTGGTTTTGTAAAAGCATATATTGCTGCAACTATAGAAGGCATTGCTCCATTTGAAGTTCTTATCCAATCCTTTTCAATTATCCAATCATTTCTTCTTTTTTGCCAGTTAACAACTGATTCATAAAAAGAATCAGGAGCTATTGTATATCCATATATAGCTTGCTGTGCTCTTTTTATCATAGCTTTACTCAATGCAGGAGCTACTTCAAATTCCATGTCTGCTTCCCACATAGGGATTAAGTCAGCAGTTCCAAAGTGCTCTAGCATTCCGTCCCATTTTTCAGATCTAGTATTCCAACGATTCAGTACTTTATCAAAATCATACTTCATTATATTCACTCCTTCGAATATCCTAGGCAATATTTTAGCAATTTAATTAATTATAGCATAATAATATAAGTTTATCATTTTTATCGACATGTTTCATCTTAAAAAATATAAAAATTACAATATGTCAAAAAATACATGTAATTTTTTCGGCTATGATTAGGCTTGTTGATTTATTTATCTAATAAGTAGTATAATATTTTTAGGATAATACAAAATCTATTATCCATAATTCCTAAGGATGAACTATTTTCTTGATTAAAATATTTTGTTATTAGTTAATATGCTTTTTACAGTTGGAAAAAATAAGGCAGGGGGGATTACATGATATTTTACTGGGAAAAAATTTTAATACCATATGAACAGGCTGTAGAAGAGCTTAAAGTTAAATTTAAAGGAATAAGAAATGAGTATAGACGACTTGATGAATATTCTCCTATTGAATTTGTTACTGGTAGAGTAAAGGCCATATCTAGTATTTTAGATAAGGCTAGACGAAGGAATGTGCCATTAGAAAGAGTTGAAGAAGAGATAGAGGATATCGCAGGAATACGTATTATGTGCCAGCTTGTAGATGATATTGAAAAAGTTGTTGAACTCATTAGAAGTAGAGATGGTAAAGATTTGAAAATTGTCGAGGAAAGAGATTATATAACTAATATTAAAGAGAGTGGGTATAGAAGTTATCACATTATAATAAAATATAAGGTTCATACCGTATTTGGTGAAAAAGAAATATTAGCAGAGATACAAATAAGAACATTGGCTATGAACTTTTGGGCAACTATTGAGCATTCATTAAATTATAAATTCTCTAGAAATATACCAGATGATATAAAGGAACGCCTTAAAAATGCAGCTGAGGCAGCATTTTTGCTTGACAAAGAAATGTCAGAGATAAAGGATGAAATTACAGATGCTCAGGAAATATTCCAATTGAAATCTTCATTAATTGTAGATATATTAAGAAAAATACAAAACCTATACTTCACTGGGAAAATAAAAGAAATAGGTGGAATACAAGAGAGATTCCTAGTCCTCCAAGAAAACGGCAGTGTATCTGAGTTAAGAAAGTTTAGCAAAGAGTTAGATGATATGCTTTAATTTTTAGTATTATTTTTAACACAGCTTGGTTAATGTTTTGTTTTTTGGGTAAAATAAACTTAAAATATTGATTTTTGGAGGGAAAATATGGATAGGATTGAAAAGAACTTTAAATATTTTTTAGATAAGTATGGTGACATTTACGAAGCTTACGAGAATTATGGGCAGAAAGTACATAATGATGGAGGGCCTTTAGACGAGAAGACTAGATGGCTAGTAAAAGCAGCAGTTTCAGCAGCATGTAAACACCACTATTCTGTAAGGACTCATGTAAGGAAAGCATTAAAAAGTGGATGTACAAGAGAAGAGATTGAACATGCACTTATGCTAGTAGCACCAACAGCAGGTTTTCCTGCATTTATGGAAGCACTTATGTGCCTAAGAGAAGAACTTGATGAGGATGCATTATAAAAATGGCTATTTTGAACTGCTTCCTGTAAAGTAGACAGTGAAAAAAATAAAAACCTTAACGACGTCAATTATTTAATTATGATTGGCGTCATTTTTTATAGCACCTATATTATTTGTAGCAGCCATTCAATAGCATTATAGTAAAGAAACCCTTGGACAAGGCATTTTCTAGCTTTTCCAACATATACTGTAAGGATACATTCTTATGTCCAAGGGAGGGGATTTATTATTTATGTCACATCTTACCCTTAAAGTTATGCTAGCAATACTTATTATTTCAATAATTTTTAGATTTACTAATACAAATGAAACTAATATGGAGCTAAAAGGGGAAGAATGGAATATAGAAACAGTAGAGGAATTAGCAAATGTATACGGAAATGATGAAAATGAGAATAGGGAAGCTACTATCAATATTGATGATGAAGATGAAACTACAGGGATAGACAATGAAGAAATATACTATAATCCAATTGCGGAGATAAAAGAAGATGAAATTGATAGAACTCTACTGGACAAGATTACATATCAAGTAATGACAATGGAAAACTTTGCAGAAGAAAATAATACTCTTGAAACCATTTCAATGAGACAAGGAGATAATTATTCTACTATAAAAGGTGTTACCACATTTAGAGGTAATACTTTTAGAGATACTGCAAGCTATGGATATGCAAATGTCATTGAAAAAAAACTAGAGATAATATGGGAAATATCAACTGGAAGCATAGATGGTTGGACTGGAGTAGGATGGAACGGTCAACCTGCCATAGTAGAATGGGATGAGGAAATAAAAAAAATAATGAATATTACTGATGAGAAAAAAGGAAAACAGGGCTTAAAAGAAGTCATATACGGAACCCTAGATGGGAATATATATTTTATTGATTTAGATGATGGAAAATACACAAGAAACACCATTAAAGTACCTGCATCTATTAAGGGAAGCGTTACAGTAGACCCAAGGGGATATCCATTATTATATGCTGGGCAAGGTTTAAATAAAGTAGATGGCAAAACAGTAGAGACGGGTTATAGAATATTTAACTTATTAAACCAGGAAAGACTTTACTTTATTAATGGGGTAGATAAGTTTGCCTATAGGAGTTGGCCTGCATTTGACTCTACAGCTCTAGTTGATGAAGAAACAGACACTATGTTTATATGCGGTGAAAATGGCTTGTTTTATAAAGTCAAATTAAATACTAACTTCAGTATAGAAGAAAATAAAATAAGCATAAATCCTCAGATTGATAAATATAAATATAAAATTTCAGGAAATCGGTATCAAGGAATTGAAAATTCAGTGGCTATGTATAAGAATTTAGCTTATTTTGCAGACAATGGCGGCTGGCTGCAATGCATTGATATAAACGAACTAAAGCCTATTTGGATAAGAGATGTAACAGATGATACTGATAGCACCATTGTCTTGGAAGAAAACAGTGAAGGTGTTTTTCTATATACTGGATGCGAGGTAGACAAACAAGGGGTAAAAGGAAATAGCTATATAAGAAAAATAGATGGCCTTTCAGGCAAGTTAATATGGGAAAAGTCTTATATTTGCGATTCTATATTAGGTTCACGTCCAAACAATGGAGGAATATTAGCTACTCCGGTCGTTGGAAAGCATAACTTAGATAATTTAGTTATTTTCAATATAGCAAGATGTGAAGGATTTAGCAGTGGTTTAGTTGTAGCTCTAGATAAAAAAACAGGGGAAGAGATTTGGAAAGTAAAGCTAACTAACTATAGTTGGAGTTCCCCAGTTTCTATATATACAGAGGATGGTGTAGGATACATTATTTTGTGTGATTCAGCTGGAAATATGTTTTTAATAGAAGGTACTACGGGAAATATATTAGATAAGATAAACCTTGGAGGAAATGTGGAAGGCTCTCCAGCTATTTTTGAAAATATGGCTGCGGTCGGTACTAGAGGACAAAGGATATATGGAATTAGGATAAAATAGAAATAATAAAACAACTCCATGTTTTAACGAAGTATATTTTCGTGATCATGGGGTTGTTTTTAAATCAATTTCTATTCAACTTTTATATTAAAATTCCCTACCCCCATATCAACATCTATTTTTGCCTTCGATAAGGAAGTTTCATAATTTGGAGATACATACCAACCATTTACAAGATTCCAGTTTAAATTATTAAGGTTGCTATGCTTTAAACCGCCATCTAGCTTAACCCTTACTCCTAAGTCCTTAGGAACTACAATATTAATATTTGTAGCTCCAGCACCAATACTTACATTTAAGTTATCAACATTACTTCCCAATAGAAGTTTTATATCCCCCGCTCCAAAATCCAAATCAATGTTATTTACATTTAGATTTCTACAATCCATATTGCCGCTTACTGCACCAATTTCTCCATAAATATTCCAAGTTATTTTATCAGAAAGATAAAAATTGCTACTATAACCTTTGTTACTCCCTAGATTTATTCTTTTAGTTTTTTCTTTGAAAGCAATATTAGCCTTTTCTCCACCATCCACATAATCTATCTTTTTATTAACGTTAGGATTTCCTAGGTATCCATCAAGTAAATTTGTAGTAGATGATGAATTAATCTTTAAATCAACACCAGTCAAATCAAGATTAAGTGCAGCAGTTTTTACATTGCTTTCAAGTTCGTATGATACATTAGGATTATTATTAGTTGGCAATTGGTATCTGCTATATTGCAGATAGAAACCATAGACTATGACTATTGCGAAAAAAACTATCCATACTAAGAGTTTTATTGTTTTTTTATCATTAAAGACTATAGATGCACCTGCTGCAATTAATATTAACGGCCACAAATCAAAGGCTACTTCTATTATAGACCATCTAATCAAATTAAGATTGTTAAGCAATAAAAATATACCTATAAATACTATGATTACTCCGAAAATAATATTATTTCTTTTCACTGCCATTTCCCCTCCCATTGACTATTATATATAAACCAGCTAAGACAAGTAGAATTCCACCAAAGTTTACATAGTCAAACCAAGCGAAGAATTTTCTTGCAAAGATAAAAACTCCTAAGCCAATTAAAGCAACTCCAAGTATCACTTTATTTCTTTCATCTCTGTTATTAGTATTATAATCATTATTTGTGTATTGCTGTTTAGGCTCTTCATTAAAGTCTTGATTATTATAATCCTTGTTATCAGTATCTTGACCATAAGGATTATCATATTTCTGTTTGTAGCCAAAAGGTGCTTCTGGTATAATAATCATACATACTATATAGGCAATGAATCCTATGGCTTTTGTAAAAAATAATAATACACAGATTAATCTTATGATTACAGGATCAATATCAAGATAATCTGCAAATCCACCACAAACTCCACCTATTACTCTATTTTCTTTTGAACGATAAAGCTGCTTGCTCATATAGATTCTCCTTTCTTTTCCTTAAATTATTACTCCTAAGCAAATAATATGATATTATGCCAATATTGTTATTATATTGATATACATGTAAGACGTAATCTTTTTCTAATATACTTCATTATATCATGAATTTTTTATAAGATGGCAAGTAGTGGCAGATTACTGAGCTTTTTTAAGACAGTAATCATTATTACATTAATCAAAAGTGTTGATTAAATAATTGTATAACAAAATAAGGAAATAAAATCATTTTTTTCAATTAAGTATTTTAAATATTTATAGTTTATGATAGATTAATAACATAGACTGAATATTTTTTATGGTGGTGATTTAGTGTTTAATGTGCTTTCAATGATATTTAGATATATTTTTATATTATTGATTTATCTTTTTATGGTAGGAATAATAAGAATGATATACTTGGATATTAAGAGTATGGGTGGCTCAATAAGTGATGGAACATCGTATTTAAAGCTGTTAAATAGAAAAGATACTTTGTCTTTTAAAGTAAAGGAAGTATATGTACTAGATAATGACGTCACAATTGGAAGAGGAACACAAAATGATATCATACTAAGAGATCCATATATTTCAAAAAGTCATGCTAGAATTACTCTTGATGAGGATAAGTACTTTTTAGAGGATTTAAATAGTGCTAATGGAACACTTGTAAATGATACAAGAGTTTTAGATGTTGTAAGACTTAAGGATGGTGACCGAATAAAATTTGGACAGGTGGAGTTCCTTTTCATACAAGGAGATTAAGGAGTGTTTGTAATGGTAAAAAAATTGCTTAGTATTAAAGCACCGCAGAATCTTTTAGTGCTGATTAATATCTTAGCTTTGCTGTTATTAATAACTTTTAATATAGAGCTTGAGAGAAACATCATATATTCAGCAATTATATTAATTGTTACCATATATTTATCTAGTTTTGTGCTATATAAGATTTCTAGCGGTGATAATTACATTTTTTTAATTATAACCATGCTTATTAGTATTGGAATTATTATGGTCTATAGAATAAATCCTGCTTTTGGTTTTAGGCAGGTAATATGGTTTGGAGTAGGAATTATAGTATTTTTTACATCTTACTACATTGTTAAGAAGATTAAGTACTGGGACAAATTGCTTTATTTTTATTTGGGGCTTTCATTAGTTTTATTCATAGCTACTTTAGTTTTAGGGACAAAAAATAAAGGTGCTACAAACTGGATAATAATTTCTGGCTATAGTTTCCAACCAGCAGAGATTATTAAAATATTATTCATATTTTCACTTGCCTCTTACTACGTTAATAAAGAAAAATATACTAACAAACTTGTATTTTTAGCAATAGTATATGCACATATTGGCTTTTTGTTTTTACAAAAGGATTTAGGAACTGCCGTGCTTTTTTTCCTTATATTCATTACTATTCTATATGTGTATGAAGAGGATAGAAAACTGATAATCTATAATATGGCAGGTGCAGTTGTAGTAGGAATATTAAGTTATTTTATATTTAATCATGTGAAAGTTAGAGTAGAAACATGGATAGATCCTTGGACTTATATAGATGGGAAAGGATATCAAATAACACAATCTTTATTTGCAATTGCATCAGGAGGTTTTTTTGGAACTGGGATTGGACTTGGTCATCCTGAATTTATACCATTAGTCCATAATGATTTCATATTTTCTGCCATCTGTGAAGAAATGGGAGTCTTTACAGGTATTGCAATAATTCTTCTATTCATGATTATTGTATATAGAGGTATAAAGATAGCATTGCAACAGCAAAATCACTTTTTTAGAATGATTGCTTTAGGAATAACATGTATGTTTGGATTTCAAGCTTTTATTATCTTAGGAGGCGTTACTAAGATGATTCCCTTAACGGGTATTACTTTACCTTTTGTAAGCTATGGCGGCAGTTCTTTGGTATCTAGCTTTGCTGCTCTTGGAGTTTTACAAGTAGCTTCTGAAGAGCTTGATATAGAACAGGAGGAAGAAGATGAACACAGAATCCAAGAGGATAATTAGGATACTCATCTCATTATGTGCCCTCTTCATAAGTCTAATCTTTTATATAAGTTATTTTCAAATATTTGTTGCAGATAAGATTGTGACAAGCAGCTATAATAAAAGACAATGGATAAATGAAGAAAACATTTTACGTGGAGAAATAACTGATAGAAGAGGTGCCGTTTTAGTAAGTAGTCAAAAAACAGATAATGGCCAAATTAGAGACTACAAATATGGGAAAATATATAGTCACATAATTGGATACAGCTCCAGAGAATACGGAAAATCAGGTATTGAAGCAACCTACAATAAAGAATTACTTGATTTAAATGATTCTAATCCTATGGGGGAATTAAAGAATATATTAGGTGATGGAAAATCAGTAGGAAACAATGTAGTATTAACTGTTGACCATGACATTCAAAGTTATGCATATAAATTACTAGGTAATAGAAAAGGCTCAATTGTATTGATGAATCCTAAAACAGGGGAAATATATTCAATGATAAGCAGCCCTTCATTTAATCCATCAACTCTAAAAGAAAATTGGGATGACATTGTATCAAATGAAGATAGTCCATTATTAAATAGGGCAACTATGGGAATGTATACTCCAGGGTCAATATTTAAGGTAATAACAGCAACTGCAGCTCTAGAAAACAATAAGGCAGATGAGACATACAAATGTGAAGGTTCTATAAATATTGACGGCTATGTGTTAAAGGACTATGGAGAAGAGGTCCATGGAGAGGTTGATTTAAGAAAAGCATTAGTTAAATCATGTAATACAGCTTTTGGTAAAATTGGCCTTGAAGTAGGTGCTGATAAGCTTAAAAGAACATCAGAAAAATATATGATTAATGGGAATATACCTTTTGACTTGCGAACAGCAAAATCTATTTTCTCAGAAAATATTGAATCTAGACCAGAGCTAGGAGCTACAGCAATAGGACAGGGGAAAATTCTTGTAACACCATTAAACATGGCAATGATAGCCTCTGCAATAGCAAATCAAGGTGACATGGTAAAGCCAATTTTAGTAAAGGAAATAGTTAGTAATGAAAGCAGAGTTTTAAGGAAGAATAAAACTGAAATCTTGTCAAGGGCAACTAGCCCTGAAATATCGGAGCAATTAAAATCTATGATGATTGATGTAGTTGAAAAGGGTACTGGTAGAAATGCTAGAATAAGCAATATTAAAGTAGCAGGGAAAACAGGAACTGCTCAAAATGAAACTGGTAAAGAGCATGCCTGGTTTATAGGATTTGCTCCAGCAGATGATCCAATAGTTGCAGTAGCAGTTATCGTTGAAAACAGCGGGAAAACTGGAGGAACTGAGGCAGCACCAATAGCTAGGGATTTAATGAAAAAAGCAATACAAATTTTGAATAGATAATAAGGCGAAAGGGACTTGCCAATGTATTTTGGTGAGTCCCTTATTATTTAGGGCATTTTCATGCAACACTTATTTTTTTCATTTAGTAGCAAATGCATATCAACTTAAATATATTAGTAGTAGCAAAAGACAAAGGAGGTGCCATAATGTCTTATTCAACTAGGGAGCTATTTGCTAGAGTAATAAAATGCGAAGCTGGCGGAGAAGGTGAGACAGGAATGAAGGCTGTAGCTACTGTAATAATGAATCGGGTAAACGTTGCAGACGGTGAGTATCAAAGGGTATGTCAAGGTGATTTGAGAAAGGTAATAAATCAAGAAGGTCAATTTGACTGTATGAGAGGCATAATTGGAGGTGAAACTAATCCACAAACTATTTGGTCTAATCCTCCAGAAGATATACACTATCAGATAGCAGACTGGGCCTTATCTGGTAATAAACTTTGGAATATTAGTTACAGCTTATGGTATATGAATCCTTTTGTGCCTACTTGTCCTTCGACTTTCCCATATAATGGTTCCGGTACTTTGAATTCAAGAATACGTCAACACTGTTTTTATGATCCAACAGAGCTTTATAGCAGCACGTAAAAAATGAGGAGGGATTTTATGCTAAAGCAGAATGATGATAACAATAAATACATGATACCAGCAGCGCCAGCAATGCCACCAGCAGTATCACCAACTATGCCTATGATGCCGCCAGCAACGCAACCAACTATGCCCATGATGCCACCATGTATGTTTCCACCCCCTGGAACTGTTTATAATCCAATAGGCGTTCCACCATGGGCTGGTATGCAGCCAAGCACACCACCGTCAGCTACATTGCCTATTCAGCCGCCATCAATACCACCATCTACATCAAGACCACCTACAGGCACCGTGCCTCAACCAGGTCCTCCAGTTATGAGGAACACCGATTATATTCAGGGATATTTAAAGACCGTTATCGGAAGACCTGTAAAAGTGGAGTTTGTTCTTGGCACAAATTTATTCATAGATAGAGAAGGAACACTAGTAGATGTGGGGATAGATCATATTGTTATTAGAGAAGCTAGAACAGATGACTTACTGGTTTGCGATTTGTATTCAATAAAATTTGTAACAGTGTTCTTCTAAATAAGTAATTTAAAAATAATTTATTTTTTTTATTAAAGAAGATTAAAATTAAAATTAATCTTCTTTTTTTGATTTTTTGGGCAATATAAGGATAGAGAAAATTTATATTGTAAGGAAGATAATATGAAATCTATAGAAATATATTATGGTAAGGCTTTTAGAAGTGTTTTGAAGGCAATAAATCCATTTAAAAAAGTAATAATTAAAACTGAAGCAAAGGTTCATCAGTTTATTAATAATTATGCTCTTAATTTACTTAAAGAAAATGACTATTATTTAGAATTCAATCAATATGAAAAATATATCGACACTATTAACAAAGGCACTGTATGGGCAGATCAAGATTTTAAAAGTATAAACCATTTTTATAATCCTACAAAGAAAAAAGGATTATATGGACATGGGAATGCATTAAAACTAACTAAAAAGTATTATGAAATAGCAGTTGATAGTTTTAGAAAAAATGATATTGAGAAGTCTATGTTTTACTTGGGGGCCTGCGTTCATATAATTCAAGACCTTACCATTCCACAGCATGTTAATATTCGGCTTTTAGATAACCATAGGCAATATGAAAATTTTGTTAAAACAGCATATGACAAAGTTAAAGATTTTCAAACGCTGGATAAACCAGTAATATTTGACGATATTGAGGATTTTGTGAGATTTAATACTAAGGTTGCATTAAGAATTCACAAACAGTTTAAGAAAATAAAAGATGATAGTCTTAGATTTTATAAAATAACCAATTGTTCACTGCCACTTTCCCAAAGAACCACAGCTGGATGTTTTATTATGTTCTTAAAGGAAGTGGGAAACCTTAATGTTAAAGTAGAACATTAAGTGAAAAATCAAGAAATTATCAGATTCTTTTACCTTGATGTTAAGCTTTAACTTTAAATATTGACACTAGTATGGAAAAAATGCCTGAAAAAGTGTAGAATGTAATATATAATATGGGGAGGGATAAATATGGGAAATAGTTCGAAAAAGCCAAGGGAAAGAACAGACATTGATATTAACTACAAATGGAATTTAGACACATTATATGCAAGTGACGAAGCCTGGGAAGAAGATTTTAAAAAAGCAAAGAGTCTTTCAAAGGAAGTAAAGAAATATAAAGGGCAGTTTAGTAATAGCAGTAAAACTTTATTGGAAGTATTAGAACTACAAGATGAATTATCTAGAATTACTAATAATATATATACATATGCAAAAATGAAACAAGATGAAGATACTAGGAATAGTACATATCAGGCATTAACTGACAGAGCTACAGGATTAATGGTAGAGGCTGAAGAGAGCTTATCATTTATAGTACCTGAGCTCCTTATGATTGAAGATGAAAAGATAAATAGCTATTTGAATGAAACAAAAGAATTAATGGTTTATTCTCATTATTTAGATAATATTATGAGAAAGAAAAAACATGTTCTTACTCCAAGAGAAGAAGCAATACTAGCTCAAACAGGAGAAATATCAAATTCACCAGAAAATATTTTTGGAATGTTAAATAATGCTGATATAAAATTTCCAACAATTAAAGATGAAAATGGCCATGAAGTAGAAATAACACATGGAAGTTTTATACCTTTAATGGAAAACAAGGATAGAAGAGTAAGACGAGATACTTTCAAAGCATTTTATGATGCATTTTCTAATTTTAAGAATACCTTTGCATCTACATTAAGTGGTAATGTAAAAAAGAATATCTTTTATTCAAAGCTTAGAAATTATAATAGTGCTTTAGAAGCCTCGTTAAATGAAAATAATATACCAGTTGAGGTTTATCATAATTTAATTAAAACCGTAGGAGATAATCTTAGCTCATTGCATAAGTACGTTGGATTAAGAAAAAAAGCATTAGGCTTAGAAGAACTTCATATGTATGATTTATATACTCCTATAGTAAAAGATGTAGATATGAAAATCCCTTATGAGGAAGGTAAAGAAATAGTATTAAAAGGTATAGGTGCCCTTGGAGACGAGTATACAAGTATAGTACAAGAAGGACTAGATTCAAGATGGGTTGATGTGTATGAAAACAGAGGAAAAAGAAGTGGGGCATATTCCTGGGGAACTTACGATTCCAATCCATTTATACTTTTAAACTATCAAGATACACTAAATAATGTATTTACATTAGCTCATGAACTTGGTCATTCTCTTCATAGTTATTATTCTAAGAAAAATCAGCCATATATTTATGGCGGTTATAGCATATTCTTAGCGGAAGTTGCTTCAACTACTAACGAAGCTTTGCTAATGGATTATATGCTTAAAAATGTAAAGTCTAAGGAAGAAGAATTATACCTTCTTAATCATTATTTAGAGCAATTCAGAGGAACCGTTTATCGTCAAACTATGTTTGCTGAATTTGAGCTTGCAATACATGAATATGTAGAAAAAGGAGAGTCATTAACTGCAGATTGGTTATGCCAAACTTATAAAGCTCTAAATGTAAAATATTATGGATCAGATATTGTAGTAGATGACGAGATTGCAATAGAATGGGCTAGAATTCCTCATTTTTATTATAATTTTTATGTTTTTCAATACGCTACTGGTTTTTCTGCAGCTACTGCATTATCTCAGAAAATACTAAATGAAGGTGAAAGTGCTATCCAAAAATATATAGGATTTTTGAAGAGTGGAAGCTCAGACTATCCAATAAATGTACTTAAGGGAGCTGGTGTTGATATGACTACACCAGAACCAATTGAAAAGGCTCTTAAGCTTTTCGGAGAGTTTGTAGATAAAATGGAAGAGCTTATTTAACAAAGAAGGCTTTCTCAATGAATTGAGGAAGCCTTTACTATTGATTTAATCTTAGATTAATAATAAAATAATGTACATGGGAGAGTAATATAAGGATGAACTTAAAAAAGGTTATTGCATATTTAATAGTTGTCATATTAATATTTGGAGCTTTATTACCAGTTGTATCATATTTATTAATAGGGATTCTTATCGCTTTATTACTAGCCTTTGGACAAGAAAGGGTTATTTGGGATCAACTAATTCAAAACAAAATATTATTGTTCATGATTATTTCATCACTTTTATCATCCTTATTTTCAGATTTATGGTACATAAGTATTCTTTTTTCAATTTTATATATAATGAAAATATTGTTTTGTTCAATAGTAAGCTGTTATTTAGACGAGAGTCATGTAGATAAGATTATTTTTATGTTATTATGTTTAGGAGTGGTTGTTTCTATTATTGGTATTTTGCAGTATTTTTACTTTAATGGAGATATGCCAAAAAGTTGGATTGATAGTAATGTGTATAATATTAATTTTAGAGCCTATTCAACATTTTTTAATCCAAATATTTTAGCAGTGTTTTTAAATCTCACTATTTTGTCAAGTCTAGTACAGTTTGAAACAAATAAAGCTCGTAAATATGATATTATGGGTGTTTTATGTTCTGCATTGTCAACAATATGTCTGTTATTAACATATTCGCGAAATGGATGGTTATCTCTTTGCGTGGCACTTGCAGCCATATCATTGACTAATAGGAGATACATAAAATATGTAATATTATTTCCAATTATTTTTTTGATGTTTGATTTATTAGGAGATGCGGGCAGGTTACTTCCCCAAAACATGATAGTAGATTCAAGTATAGAATATAGAATAAAAATTTGGACATCAGCTATAAAAATCGTAAAGGATAATTTATTACTAGGCATAGGCACAGGAACCGTATGGGAGCAAATCCCATTATATTCAAGTGAATTAAAAGCTTATATATCTCACGTGCATAATATTTATCTGCAAAAATTAGTAGACAATGGAATAGTGGGTCTGTTTTTCTTTATTTTGTTTATTAAATATCTTTGGAATATAATAAAAGAAGACATTTTAAACAATAAAGAGATTAGCCTTATTGCTTTTGGATTCTATATTTCGTTGTTAGTAAGTGGTTTTTTTGATGCAATTTGTTTTCAAGCACAGATTTCAGTTTTTGTATGGCTTTTTATAGGAATGAATTTAATGAAAACAAAATCTAACAGGATAATTATATACAATGAGTCAAATATTTTGAATGAATAAGTATGAAGGGTGATAGCATGAGAAATACAATAAAAACGGTAAAAAGACTTGTAAGCGAAATGGAATCATATATTTATTGTGATAATTATCGTAAAGTGAACCAGTTGGCTGATGAGTTGCTTAATCTAACTAATACAATTAAAAAGCAATGTACTAATACTAACAGAACTGGAAACAATGATATTAAAGGAGCTCCTAATGAGTATCCTGGCTTTACATTAATAAGTACTTTACCTTTTCTATATAAACCTATAGAAGTTAGAAATTATTATGATGGAGACTACTTAGAAAAGTTTAGTGCAAAAAGGACAGATGACCTTAAGAGAGCAGATGCTTTAGAGCTACATAACAAGTTTTGGATGTCAAATAATGTAGAAAGCGGAAATGTTTTTGGTTCAATACCCTTAGAATTAATCAGCAAAGATTCAGCTAATGCTTTATCTTCAAGTGGGTGGAAAAAAGCAAATGTATCAATATATGAAATAGAAGATAGCATAAGTCTTAAAGAATTAGATAGATTTTGCTTAATGACATTTGATAACTACATTGTTGCTACTGAAATGAGAAACAACACAAGACTTGTCTTAAAATATATTATATAGAGAAACTTTTTATGTCATACTGAACGTAGTGAAGTATCTAGAGACTTTTTGATTACTTTCTTGATGGCATCACTTACGTTCTTAGTATGACAAACTCTTAAACACTACTAAATAAATCTATCTCTAACCTTAGACCAAAAGTTTTGGCTATCAAATGTAAGCTTTCTTAAGGTCATTTCAGAAAGCTTAAAAGTAACCTCTACTACATTATCATATTTTAGCTGCTTTCCATCAACTACAATAAGAACAGTATTTTCATCTCTATATTCAGGATTTATTTTTATAATCATTCCATCAGGTATTATTGCGCTATTTAGCAAGGACCTATAGGCCTTTGAATTTATTGGACAAAGAGGTGTCAGCTGCAAAGTTTTTAAAGTTGGATACACTATACTGCCTCCTGCTGAAAGGTTATAAGCTGTACTCCCACTAGGCGTAGATACAATTAGTCCATCTCCACTGAAACACTCTAAGTGATTATTATCTATTGAAACATTTAAATGTATGACTTTTGATTCGATTCCCTTAATAACAATTTCATTTACTCCTATAAGTTCAATACAGCTAGTTCTTGTGCATACAATAGCTTCAACAAGATATATGTCTTCTAGCTTATATCTTCCTTTAGAGTAATTTTCCACAAATTTGTCAATCATTTCAGGAGTTATTTCATGGAAGAAGCCTAGATGACCTGTATTTACTCCTACAAAAGGTATATAAGGAAAACCATGTTTATGCACTGCTCTTAAAAAAGCTCCATCTCCACCTATACATATACTTAGTTCTGCATTATAGTCAAACTCATTAGAAATAATATAACCATACTGCTTTAATCTTTCTTCTAAAATCATAGCGGTTCCTTTAGAACGGGTATCGTTATTATATATGATATTTATTGTTTTTTTGCCCTGTGGTTCATTAATCAAACTAGCTCCCCCCAAACCCTATTTGCAAAAATAGCAAGAATAAAATAATATAAATATATTATACACTAATAGCAATAAATATAAAACGGAGGAAGATTATGAAAGAAAGTGAAAATGTAATAATATTTGATATAAATACACCGGGGATGACAATTGAGGAAGTGTTAAAGGAGCATTATGGAATATCAGGAAGGCTATTTAGAAGACTTCAAAAAAGCAAAGAGCTATACCTAAACGGGAAAATAGCTAAAAGTAATGTTATAGTAAAAAAAGGTGATAGAATTACGATGATAATGGAGGATGAGATAGAAACCAGTATTCCAATAGATATTCCAATAGATATAATTTATGAAGATTTTGATTTTCTAATATTAAACAAACAGCCTAACATAGTAGTCCATCCTACAAAAAGTCATCAAGAAGATACAATTGCAAACGGTGTTGCTTATTATTTTAAAAAACACAACATAAATAAAAAGGTTAGGTTTATTAATAGGCTAGATATGGGAACATCTGGAGTATTAGTTATTGCAAAGAATTCATTTACTCATCAACAAATGTCTGCGCAAATGGGGGAAGGCACTATAGATAAAAAATATTTAGCTGTAGTTAAGGGAATTGTAGAAAAAGATGAAGATACTATTGATTTGCCTATTGGAAAAGAAGAAAATGAACCTATGATAAGATCAGTAATGGATAATGGGCAGAATGCAATAACAAAGTATAGAGTAATAGATAGATTTGATACAGCAACATTAGTTGAGGTGAAAATTGAAACAGGCAGGACTCACCAAATAAGAGTACATATGAAACATATTGGACACCCTATAATTGGCGACGAACTATATGATGAGCCAAGTCAAATTATTAATAGGCAAGCTTTACATGCTTTTGAATTCAGATTTAAACATCCAAGAACAGGTGAAGAAAAAGAAATAATAGCTAGTCTTCCTCAGGACATAGAGAATTTACTTTCAAAACTAAGAAAATAACACAAAAATTGCGGGGAAATCATGCTATCCTCCGCAATTTTTGTGTTAGCATTTTAAAAGTTTTAATTAACGGCACCCGCCGAATCCACCCCAGAATCCACAGAATATTAATACTAGGAGTATGAAGAAGAATAA
Organism: uncultured Clostridia bacterium; assembly: GCA_964619895.1. Classification (GTDB taxonomy): domain Bacteria; phylum Bacillota; class Clostridia; order Tissierellales; family Proteiniboraceae; genus Proteiniborus. The sequence continues at coordinate 74,999 of CAZUFW010000002.1, forward strand.
TAGGGTGTCGCCTTCACCAAAACCATCAAACCAAGTACTTTTTGCCATTAGAAAACCCCCTTGAATAAATTGTGACCAAATGTTTGGTTAGTATAATATATTAATTATGTGATACTTTTGTTACAACAGAAAAAGGACTTTGCTTACGGGGGCAGTGGAGAAAAATAAGCAAAGTCCAATTTATAAATACTCATTATAATTTTTACCAAAAAAATAAAGCTTAAACATTTTTTCGCAAAAATATTTATATTTTGTGAAAAAAGAATCGTTATTAGGGAATAATAAACCCTGAGGTGATTTTATGTTAAATAGCATTAGAGAAGTAAGAACAAGGGATGAAAAGGGAATATATACCCTAGCTCTAGAAATACCAGAAAAAGAATTTTTCTTGGTTTATAATGATGCAGATGAACAATCAGCTAATGATTTATTAAAACAATATCTTGTTTTTAGACAAGATGATGCGAGACTTGAGAGTGTAAATATAGAGTACGATAAGAATAACCATATGATTAATATAGTAAGTGAATTAAGTTATTTAGACAACGATCATACTGATTATCCTTAAAAAACTAAACATTCCAGTCTATATCAAGGGGAACGTTACTTTCATCGCTCCCCTTAGCTCTATTTATTTCCCTTTGAATTTAAGGCACTTAACAATTCAAACATTTTTAGCATATCACCTATTTTTTCTGTTGAGATATTTTCATTATTTCCTAAGACTGGTTTAATTGCATTTACCATATTTTCTATTTGATTTGACTTATTTTCATCATTCCTCAATATTGGCTTAATTGCATTTATCATATTATCTAATTGATTTGCTTTTTTCTCATCATTTCCTAGTAATGGTTTCATAAGATTTACCATGTCTTCTACTTGATTTATTTTTTTCTCGTTGGACTGAACTGGTATTTCAGCTTTAGGTAAAGTATTGGCAATTACATTTGGTTTACTACTTATATTGCCTAGACTTGATATCGCATTAATTAAAGATTTATATCTATCAAAATTTAGAACAACATCGATAACAGGCTTAATATTATTAATCCTTTCATCAGTTACTTCATCCTTTATAGTTGTCAATATTCCATTTATTCTATCTCTATTTGTTAAATTATCAAGAGCTGCAATAGGTGTATATGATCTATTTGAAGATATCAGCTCTAAAAGGTCAACTATTTTAGTTCCCTTATCAACAAAGTAAATAATTGAGTTCATAGGTCCTACAATAGTTTCTGGCATATAAGGTCCTAGTTTTCTAAAAATATCTAACTTTTCATTTAGGCTTTTAATATCAATGGATGCTATAAAATCACTTTTAAGGTCTAATGTATTACTTTTTTTTCTTGTAAATCCAAGTGAAGAATTGCTTACTAACAGTACTAAAGGCAAAAGAAAAACCAATTTATTAATATGTAAATTAGATTTTTCTGTAATGTTTTGATTTGAAGGGATTGCTACAACTTCGTTCAATTCCATGCCTCCCTAATAAAATTTATAAATAGTATTTATAATTATAATATGTAATAAAAATATTTCTGTTACAAAATATTTTCAATGTTTGTCTAATCTAAATTGACAATAGAAATATTTTACTTCTAGTAATATGACATGCTATTAGTGACATAGACTTATATATAATAAAATAGGGGGGATGCAGATGGAAAATGATAATAGAAATATTGAAGAAATGATTGAGCAAATAAAAGAAAAAATAGAACCCACAGAAGAACAACTTGAAACAGTTAAGAAAATTGCAGATGAATACTCCAACAAGTCAGGCGATGAAATATTTTTTGAGATTATTAAATTAAATAAGAAGCTTACTGAGGATATGGGCAGGGAGGAGTTTTTAGCTAAGCTTAATCAACTAGAAGCTCTAAGACCATTATTAAATGAAGAACAAAATGAAAACCTAAATAGGCTGCTAAAAATTTTGAAGGCAAATGGATAGAACTTAAAAAATTATAAGATATAAAAGTTTATGGAAGGAGAGACCCCTTCCATAAACTTTTATATTATGTAAACAAATTTCTTTTAAATGGACATAACCATGGTATTATGTTATAATCTATTTATATTATGTAAACTAGAAAGGGGACAAGTATGGAGCTGTTAAAGAACAAAAGAAACCTTATTATACTAATTGCTATCATAGTTGTAGCAATAGTATCCACATTTGTTTTCTTAAGCAGCAACAGGGAAGTTAAGGAAATATCATATATAGATTTCAATAAAAACCTGGAAAATGGAAATATAAAGTCTGTAAATTTGACAGATGATGCAAAAATAATGGGAATATTTAAAGACGGAAAACTGTTTAAGACTGATAATCCTAGAACTGAAGGGTTTAAAGAAAAACTTCTTAGCTCTGGTGTTGACGTAAAAGAAACAAATGGTGGTGGCACTGTTAAAGATATTTTAACTATGATAGTTGTATTGTCAGCCTTTAGTGGACTCTTCTATCTTGTAAGCAAAAATCCTAATAAGCTGGCACAAAAAGAGATGACTCAGATGTCTGATATTGATGGTGATGGAGAGCCTACTTCTACAACAACCTTTGACGATGTTGCGGGGAACGACGAAGTAAAAGAAAGTTTAAGAGAAATGGTTGACTTCATTAAAGACCCTGAGAAATACGAAAAATACGGCGCAAGAATGCCTAGAGGGGTATTGCTATATGGTCCTCCAGGAACAGGTAAGACATTACTTGCAAAGGCATTAGCAGGTGAAGCAGGGGTTCCTTTTTTTGCAGTGACAGGTTCAGATTTCATACAGGTCTATGCTGGATTAGGTGCAAGTAGGATAAGAAGCCTCTTTAAGAAAGCTAGAGCAGCAGGAAAATGTGTAATATTTATTGATGAAATAGATGCCCTCGGTAAAAAAAGAAAAGGTGGTGCATCAAATGGTTCATCAGACGAAAGCGACAGAACACTTAATGCATTGTTAACAGAAATGTCAGGATTTAAAGAAAATCAAGGGATCATTGTAATAGCTGCAACAAACAGAGTTGATACTTTAGATGAGGCATTACTAAGACCAGGAAGATTTGACAGACAGCTTGAAGTAGGTCTACCTGACATCAATGCTAGATATAAAATATTAGAACTTCATAGCAAAAATAAACCAATAAGCAAACAAGTTGATTTAAAGAAAGTTGCGTACCAAACTGTTTATTTCAGTGGTGCTAAGCTAGAAAGTTTAATGAATGAATCAGCTATGCTAGCTGCTAGATTTAATGATAGCAGTATAAATATGAATCATATAGATAAAGCCTTCTATACTGTAATTGCAGGAGAAGAAAAGAAAGATAGAAGCTATATCTCAATTGAAGAGAAGAAAGTTACTGCTTATCATGAAGCAGGCCATGCTTTAGTAACTAAACTTGCCTCTCCATCAAATAGAGTTACAAAGATTAGCATCATCCCAAGTACAAAAGGAGCAGGAGGATTTAGTATGAATATCCCTCCTGACAAGCTATATCAATCAAAGGAAGACATATTAAATCACATCATGGTTGCTCTAGGTGGAAGAGCAGCAGAGGAAATAATTTTTGGCAAAGATAAAATAACTACAGGAGCATTAAATGATTTGCAAAAAGCCACTGATATGATAGTTTCAATGATAGCAAGATATGGAATGGATGATACTACAGGATTGTTAAACTATGAAGTCTTATTAGGAGATGGTATTGGCAGCAATTCCTATGTAGTTGATAGAGCTAAAAAAGTAATTGAAGAGCTATACGCAAAAACTATGAATTTAATAAATGAAAATATTGATAAACTAGAAAATATAGTTGAACTGCTATTGATTAATGAAACAATGGATGAAGAAGAACTTAATCATATTATTAAAGGAGTGGCATAGGCTGCTTTAGCTCATTATCCAAAGAAAAAAGCTCATATTTTTAATAAAAACACTAATATTTTTTAAAAATATAGGTTATAGTAGATATAGAAAGATTTTCAATTATATTTTGATTTGAAAAATTCGAGAAGTGTAGTATAATAAATATATAAAGACTTTCCTGAGATGTGCGATAGTCTATGGTAATTCAACCGACATATTTTATACGGGAGTCTAAGTTCATTTACTAATGATATGCCTGTTTAACTGGACATCAGCGGTTAATGGCAAGACACCCACCTGCAGAAGTGCGGGTGTGAATTAGCTAGACCGCCGGCATCATGGGAATATAAAATCCTTAAGCAATTTTGCTTAAGGATTTTATATTTTTTGATAAATTTTAGTGCTCCTCTAAGTTAGTTATAGATACTTGGTCTATTTTATTTGATTTATCAAGGAAGCGAATCTTTGCTATATTATTATCTTCATTTACATCCTCAATATAAACGGGGATACCATTAAATGTTACTTTAATCATATCTGGAGAATCGAAAATTTCTTTAGCACGTTGATTCTTCATAAATAATTCCTCCTTAATAGTATAAACAATTATATTATGTACGGTGGAATCAGGAATTATTCTTATTGAAGAATAGCAGCAATTACCAGAAACACAGCATAAAAATGTAATCTGAATATGAAATTAAATTAATTGAGTGTATAATAGCAGGAACAAAACAAATATGTTGACGTCTAATTATTATAAGGCTCACTGGAGGTGTATATGATGAAGAAGGTGCTGTTAATATTTTTAGTAGCAATATCCATTGCTTCATTAGTGATTGGTTGTAATCCGCAGACAAATACTACTATCGATAATGATGAATTAAAGGATAATAAACAGGTAATTAGTGATAAAGAAAGGCGAAGAATAGATTTATATGTTGCAGTGATGAAAGCAGCCTTTCAAGAGGAAAACGGGGGTAATTCTTTTGTTGCAGTAAAATTAGATACTTTAGAAGGATTAAACGACGAAGCTAAATCCGAATTGTTAAAGGAGCTTCAAAGCTTATCTCCAAATGTATACAGCTTTGAAGATGTTAAGAATGATAGTGCTAAATTTGAACTCGATGAAGGAAGATTAACGAAATCTTTAGATGGTGCATTATTATGGATAGAATTAAAGGAATACACAGAAAGTAAGGCTATCATAACAGGAGTATCCTGGTTTGGTAATTTAGGAGCTGTTTTTCCTGAATATGAAGCAATTTTTAAAAATGGAATTTGGAAATTAAAACTTATTAGTATGGCCGTGTCTTAGGTTTATTTCTTTTACATTATGCTATATCTACCTAAGTTTTATTTTTCTGTGGGAAGAGAATTACAGAGAGATTAGTGGGGGAATTATGATACAATGTTAGTTAAGGTATAAAAAACTAAGGGGTAAATTATATTTTATTTTGGGAAGTGCTTACTGAATATATCATAACATAATTCTATATTTAGAAAGGAAGCATACAACTAATGAGTTTTAGAGAAGCGATACTAAAGTACCAACCAACTAACGAGCAAGAAATGAATGATAAAAAAAATATTTTGGACTATATTGAGCTTTTTTATGAGAACATTTTGACTAGAGGAAATCAAATAGCTCACATGACAAGCTCTGGATTAATATTAAATAAATCTCTAGATAAAATACTTATGATTCATCATAATATATACAATACTTGGACATGGACTGGCGGACATGCAGATGGTGATAGCGACATGCTTAGAGTAGCCATCAAAGAAGCGAAAGAAGAGACTGGGGTTTCAAATATAGTGTCCCTATCAGATAACTTAGCTTCTATTGATATAATACCTGTATATGGTCATATTAAAAGAGGAAAATATGTTTCATCTCATTTACATTTAAATACAACATATGTCTTAATAGCAGATGAAAGTGAAAAGCTAGTTACCAATGAAGAGGAAACTAGTGGCGTTAGTTGGATTGAAGTTAATAGATTAGCTGAATACTCTAACGAGCCATACTTGATTGAAATTTATAAAAAAATTGTAGATAAGGCTAGACAAGGTAGATTGTAATATATGATCATTATATATATTTCTAAAGAAGGTTTCTTCACTTAGGCGTTGAACTTTTTATTACTTAAATATAATATTAATATTAGAGTTTCTTTAGAGACTCTAATTATTTTTTTGTAATCATATACATATACATGATTATATGATAAAATCATTCATATTGCTTTTGATATGGAGGTTAGTGATGAGGACTAGTTTCAAAAACAAAGACTTTTTTAAAGCTATGTTAGCTATAGCTTTACCTATAACATTACAAAACTTAATAGCTTCTTCTGTGAACATGTTAGACACTCTTATGATTACCAGTTTGGGTAAAGAGGCCTTAGCTGCAGTAGGTCTTGCAAATCAGGTGTTTTTCTTTTATGCGGTGACTATATTTGGTGTAGCTACTGGTTCATCAATATTTATTGCACAGTTTTGGGGGAAGAAAGACACAATGAATATTAGAAGAATATTAGGTCTATCTCTTACTATAGTCAGTGCATTAGGTGTGATATTTACATTAGCTGCACTATTTGTACCAGAACACATAATGAGAATTTTTAGCAATGATACCAAAGTTATTAAATTAGGTGTTGATTATTTAAGAATAGTTTCTTTTAGCTATATTATTACTGGTATTAGTTTCGCTTACGCAGTTGCCTCAAGGAGTATTGGTCAAGCTAAGATGCCAATGGTTGTAAGCATAGTTTCATTTGTAACTAATGCAGTATTTAATTATTTACTCATTTTTGGGAAGCTTGGTTTCCCTCAACTTGGAATAAAAGGGGCTGCCTATGGTACATTAATAGCTAGGAGCGTGGAAATAGCTCTCATATTATATTTCATATATTCAAATAACAAAAATCCATTAGCAGGAAGTATTAAAGATATGACTGATTGGACTGGCGATTTTGTTAAAAAGTACTTTAAAACTGCTTATCCAGTTATTTTGAATGAAGCCTTTTGGTCATTGGGAACTGTATTGTACTCTATAGCTTATGCAAAGATAGGTACTGAAGCAGCGGCAGCAGTTCAGATTTTGAATACTGTTCAAAATATTTTCATGGTAATGACCAGAGGTTTAGCTAATGCATGTACTGTAATGGTGGGAAATAAAATTGGTGCTGAAGAAGAAGAAGTAGCTATTGAATATGCTAATAGCTTTATGATCATATCTATTGTATTAGGAATGATTCTAGGAATAATATTGTTCTTTACATCAGATGCAATCCTTATGTTTTTCAAGAATTTAACGCCAGAATTATATGCTACATCAAAAAAACTTTTAATAGTTTTGGCTGTTTTTTTCTTTGTGAAGGTTTTGAATGGAACTATGATAGTAGGAATACTAAGGGGTGGCGGAGATACGAGATTCTCTATGATTTTAGAAATGGCTGCTGTTTGGTTAGTAGGTGTTCCCCTAGCTTTTCTAGGAGCACTAGTATTTAAACTTCCTGTATACTATGTATCAGCACTAGTATATATGGAAGAAGTAGTTAAAGCAGTTGTCTGTATACCTAGGATAGTATCAAAAAAGTGGGTAACAAATGTGATTACAGACATGTAAATATGATTATACCGTGTTAGAGCAAAAGACCATTACCTGTTAAAAGGTAATGGTTTTTTGATGTTATAAAAATTAGTGAATATATGATAAAATTACTTATATTAATGCAATTATAAATATACAGTAAATACTGGGAGAATCCATCATGAAAATGAAATTTGAACACGAAGCTCAAACAATAGAATTCACAGTGGAATACAGAAAAAGAATAACTCTAGAGATAAGAATCGAACCTCCAGATAATATTTTTGTCATTGCTCCAAAAAGGACAAGTGAAAAAGATATACTGAGAGTAGTAGAATCAAAGGCTAATTGGATAGTTAAAAAGCTTTCTGAATTAAAAGAAAGAGAAAAGCTCAAAAGAAATAGAGAATTTATTAATGGTGAGTTTTTTATGTATTTAGGCAGAAATTACAAACTTGAGATATTAATTGATAATACAGTAAGCAAGCCAATTACAAGACTTAATAAAGGAAAATTTTATATAACTACAAATACTACTGATCAGGACAAGTTAAAAGAATCCATGAAGAAATGGTACTATGGCAAAACCTTGGAGAAGATATTAGAAAGAGTTGAGTACTTTCAACCATACTTTTTAGTAAAGCCTAATTCTATAAAAGTAAAGGAGCAGAAAAGAAGATGGGGCAGCTGTACTTCCAAAAGAGATATTCTTATTAATTGGAGGATTTCTATGGCTCCATTACATGTATTAGACTATATAGTGGTTCACGAGATGTGCCATATGGTACATATGAATCACTCTTCTGATTTCTGGAATCTTGTTGAGAAAATAATGCCAGATTATAAAAGCCGGAGAGAATGGCTTAAGAAATATGGGATTAGTTTGGATATTTAGCCTATACTAAGGAGGGGCAGAATGGAATTTCGAAAAGCAAACGAGGATGATGTTAAAACCATTATGAATATTATTAAGCAGGCCCAAGCTTGGTTTAAAGAGCAGGGGATTAATCAATGGCAGAATAATTATCCTAACATTGAAACTATAATAAATGATATTATCAATAACTATAGTTATGTTCTGTTAAAAGATAATATAGTCATTGGCACTACAGCAGTTAGTTTTGATGGAGAAAAAACCTATGATTCTATTTATGATGGTAAATGGATAAGCAATGACAAATATGCAGTTATACATAGAATGGCTATTGATCCCAATTACAAAGGATTAAGATTAGCATCTGTACTTTTCAGGTACATAGAAGAACTTTGTTTATATAATGGTATACGCAGTATTAAAGTAGATACACATGAAGAAAACATACCGATGCAGAAATCATTTTATAAAAATGGCTTTCAGTATTGTGGAATAATATATTTAGAAGATAAAAGTAAGAGAATAGCTTTTGAAAAAATATTGATATAACATACTTAATGCTTTCTTTAATGCCAGCATTTCATGCATTGTCACAGCAACCAGACTAGAAAGAAATTAAAAACTGAAAAGGATTACAAATAAATGCTCGTTTCTGGTAGAAACTAATCTAAAAGCCAGAAGTGAGCTTTTTTTAAGCCAGGGTTGGTAACACTTAATCTATTATCTAAATTGAAAATGGGCAGTATATAATGAAATATATTAAAAAATTTGTTGAAAAATGTGATATTATCTAAATATATAACAAATGAGTAGCTTACTAATTATTATTAACTAAGGAGTAGAGCAAATGGGCCAATATATCGAATTTCAAGATGTAAAAAAAGTATACCAAATGGGAGAAGTGAAAACTGAAGCCTTAAGAGGAGTTGACTTTTCCATTGATAAAGGAGAATTTGTCATTATAGCAGGAGCTAGTGGAGCAGGGAAAAGTACAATATTAAATATATTAGGAGGTATGGATACAGTTAGTTCTGGGAAAGTAATAGTTGATAACAAAGAAATAAGCTCCTATTCAAATAAAGAACTTATAACATACAGAAGGCATGATATAGGTTTTGTGTTCCAATTTTATAATCTAGTTCAGAATTTAACTGCCTTTGAGAATATAGAATTAGCAACTCAAATATGTAAAGCTCCTTTAGATCCAGGTGAAGTATTAGATGCAGTTGGTTTAAGTGAAAGAAAAAAGAACTTTCCTGCCCAGCTATCGGGAGGAGAACAGCAAAGGGTGGCCATTGCTAGAGCCTTAGCAAAAAATCCTAAGTTGCTTTTATGTGACGAGCCAACTGGAGCTTTAGACTATAACACAGGGAAATCAATCCTTAAGCTTCTACAGGATACCTGTCGCCAAATGGGTATGACAGTAGTAGTAATTACCCACAATTTAGCCATAACACCTATGGGGGATAAGGTTATTAGGGTCAAAAATGGCAGAATTGAAAGCCAGACTTTAAATAGCAATCCTACTCCAGTAGAAAGGATTGAGTGGTAGTGAAAAAGGCTGCGCTAAGAAATGATGCTTTAAAAGATATTAGAAAATCACTAGGTAGATTTATCTCTATTGTTGCAATTATAGCTTTAGGAGTAGCATTTTTTGCAGGGGTAAAAATTTCTCCACAGGTTATGGAATATACTGCTGATAAATATTATGATGACTATAATCTAATGGATTTAAGAATAGTATCCACATTGGGATTAACTGAAGATGACCTGAATGAAATAAGCAGCATTCCAGGCGTAAAAGAAAGCTTTGGAACTTACATTATGGATGCTTTGACACAGTACAAGGAAAATGAAGTAGTAGTTAGGGTACACGGGTTCTCATCAGAAGATCAAATAAATGGAATGAGAGTACTCCAGGGAAGATTACCAGAGAGGCCAGATGAATGTGTAGTAGAAGCTGGAAAAGAGAATTATTTAAGTGTGCCAATTGGCTCCAAGATTAAGCTTTATTCTGGAAAAAAAGAGCCTCTATCAGATAGTCTAAAAAATACTGAATTTACGGTGGTAGGTGCTATTCAAAGTCCATACTATTTATCTTTTGAAAAGGGAAACAGTGATATCGGAAATGGGAAAGTAAGAGATTTTATTATGATTCCCCAAGAGAACTTTAAATTAGATGTATATACGGATATATTTGTTACTGTAAAAGATGCAAAGGAAATAAATTCATATAAAGATGAATATTTTGATGTTGTTAAAGTAGTTAAAGATAAGATAAAGGGCATATCTAAGGATAGAGAAAAAATTAGATATGAAAGTATCTTTACAGAAGCAAAAGATGAATTAGAAAAAGGAAAGAAAGAATATTTTGAAGAAAAGTCTAAAGCTGAAGAGAAATTAAATGAGGCATCAAATAAAATAGAAGATGCTAAAAAAGACATAGCAAGTGGTGAGAAAAAGCTTAAAGATAATGAAACGGTATTTAATGTATCCATCGCTGAAGGCAAAGAAAAGATTGCAGAAGCAGAAAGGGAATTACTCAAAGGTGAAGAGGAATATGCAAAGGGGCTAAAGGCTTTCAATGAAAATAAGGCTTTAGCTAATGAAGGCTTTAAAAAAGCTGAGGAGCAAATAAAACAAGGGGAAGAAAGTATAGCCCTAATAGAAGGAAAGATAGCACAGATTAATACTGCATTAGAAAATCCATTGTTGCCTAAAGAAGAAAGAGAAAAGCTAACTATAGAGTTACAGACTACTAATGGTATTCTAGGGAAAACAAAAGAAGCAGTAGAAAGTGGTAAGAAAGAATTAGAGGCAAAAAAATTAGAGCTAACTAAGGCTGAGGAAGAGCTTAATAAAAATAAGGCCATACTAACATCATCAAGAGAAAAGTTAGAATCGGAAAAGCTAAATCTAAGTGATAAAGAAAAAGAAGGTATTTTGGAAATTGAAAATGCTAGAAAAGAGCTGGAGAAAGCAAAAATAGATCTAGCTAAAGGAGAAGAAGAATATATTACATCTAGAGAAAAAGCAGACAAAGAATTAAATGAAGCATGGGAGAAAATTCAGGATGGAGAGAGAGAATTAAATAAGGTTAAAAAAGCTAAATGGTACGTACTAGATAGAAAAAGCCATTATTCCTATATGGACTACGGTGGAGCTGCTGATAGAATAGATGCAATATCTAAAGTTTTTCCAGTTTTCTTTGCTTTAGTTGCAGCATTGGTGTGTTTAACTACTATGACAAGAATGGTAGATGAACAAAGAGTAAATATAGGGACGTTAAAGGCTCTGGGCTATGGAAAGGCCGATATTGCCTTTAAGTATATTTTTTATGCCATGACAGCAACTATATTAGGATGTATTTTGGGAATTGCCATTGGATATATTTTATTCCCAACGATTATTTTTAATGCCTATGGGATCATGTATTTACTACCTCCTGTAGAACTTAGATTTAATGTATTTTTAGCTCTTTCAGTATCCTTAGTGGCTATAGGGCTAACGACTATAACTACATTTTTTGCTTGTAATAATGAATTAAAGGAAGACCCTGCGTCATTAATGAGACCAAGGGCACCTAAGTTAGGCAAGAGAATACTTCTTGAAAGGATACCTTTTATATGGAATAGATTTAACTTCACTTATAAGGTTACAATTAGAAATATATTCAGATATAAAAGAAGATTTTTCATGACTGTGTTCGGAATAGCAGGTTGTACTGCCTTGATGTTGACAGCCTTTGGTATAAGAGACTCTATCAGGACAGTTGTAGACAGACAATTTGGAACACTATTTACCTATGATATAACTGTAGGACTAGAGCCTAAAGGTGAAAAATATATAAGTGAAAATAAAGATATAAAAAGCTATGAACTGATATTAAAAGAAAGTGGAACTCTAGCTTTAGGTAATATTGAAAAAGATGTTTCTATAATTGTTCCGAGGAATTTGAATAAAATAGATGATTTTATTCGCTTACAAAGACGTAAAGATGAAAAAAAGATTCATATTCCAGAAAGAGGAGTAGTTATCACTGAACAAATAGGTAAAAGCTTAAATGTAAATGTAGGTGACGAAATAACCATAAAAAGTGGTGACGATGAAGCCACAGTTAAAGTCACTGGTATTACAGAAAACTATACTTTTAATTATGCTTATTTGTCTCCAGAATACTATAGAGAAATTTTTGGCAGGGAAGTAAAGTTTAATGAGGCAATAGGAATTTTGGAGAATACTTCTAAGGAATTTGAAAATTCTTTATCAAAAGAATTAATAAAAAAAGAAGGAATATCTAGTGTAAGCTTTAATACAGGAATTAGAAGGAATTTTGAAGACACTATAAAGAGCTTAGGTTATGTGGTTTTAGTTATGATTGTATCTGCTGGTGCTTTGGCCTTTGTAGTTCTATATAATCTAACTAATGTAAACATAAGCGAGAGAATTAGGGAAATTGCTACTATAAAGGTTTTAGGCTTTTATGACAATGAGGTATCAGCCTATGTTTATCGAGAGAATACAATTTTAACTTTCATTGGAACCTTAGCAGGGCTGGTGCTAGGTATATTTTTACACAGATTTATTATGGTAACAGTTGAAATGGAAAATATAATGTTTGGTCTTAAGCTAAAGCCTTTAAGTTATGTATATTCTATACTATTAACTCTAATATTCTCGATTTTCGTAAATTTTGCAATGTATTATAAGCTTAGAAATATTGAAATGGTAGAATCTTTGAAATCTATTGATTAAGAAGTACAAGGGGATAGTTTATGTTTTATTAGGCTATAAAAAAGCGGAGAGTTAAAGTTAAATCTCCGCTTTAAATATTTTGGGCTTATTTATATACTATTTATTTATACACCCTAAAATTAAAGAGCTTTTTAGTTAGCTGAGGTGGGATGGTCTTTGTAATAATCAGAGCCAGCATATAAACAATTCCACCAGTAGCAAGACATATAGACAAGGCAATGTAATTTTTAACACTTAGGCTTAAAAGATAGCTATATGTAAACATTATTAAAACTATGGAGAGTATAGAAGCAAATATCGGTTTAATTATATAATCCTTAAGGCTTATATTTATACTTATTACTCTGTTTAAAGTTATAAAATTAAGCGTGCATATTATAAAACTTGATGCTACAAAACCTATTATAAAACCATTAATTCCATAAGAAGGATTACCTACTAAAAATAACGTAGCCAACAACTGAAGAAAAGCACCTATTAAATTGTTAATTGTTGCAGGAACCTGCTTACCAATTCCGTTTAATATTCCAGATAATGTACTTTGAAGAGATAAAAATACAGTACTAAAGCCTAACAAACTCATGTACCTTCCCACATCATTGTCATTGTAAAGTGCCATAGCAATAGGCTTTGAAAATAAAACAAAAATAACTGTAAGTGGAATAGAAATTAGCAAGACTATTCTGATGCATAAAGCAATATCATTTCTCATATTACCAAATCTTTTTTGTTCAAATCCTTCTGCTAGATTCGGTATAATGTTTACTACTAAAGCTGATGTAACAGTAAAGGGTAAAAATAGCAAAGGAAATGACATTCCCATGACTTTACCAAATATTGCAATCGCTTCTTTTGAAGTATATCCAGCCTCTGCAAGCTTTTGAGGTATCAGCACTGCATTTGACAATTGAATTACCATACCAATCAATCTTGAAAATGTAATAGGTCCTGAAATATAGATTATTTTAGAAAGAAAAGAAACATAGCTTTGGCTTTTTGTAGGAAGATAAACTTGAGATTTAGAATGGAGTCTATAGTGAAACATTAACCATAGAAGTCCAAAAATCTCTCCTACACTTATGCCTACAACTGCAATAACTGCTCCTAGCTGAGGGCTTATTGGTTGGAAATAGCGTACAGTAGCCAGAACAAATATTATTCTAGAAAGCTGTTCTATTATCTGAGCAATTCCTGCTGGACTTACTTTTTTTAGACCATAAAAATATCCTCTTATAACTGATGATATGGAGATTATCATTATTGCCGGTGAAAGCAATATTATCAAGTAATATACATCATTGTTTTTTGAAATATTTGAACAAATAGGTTTACCAAACATAACTAGTATGACAATGAATATTGATGATATAGAAAAAGCAAGAAAAAGCGCACTTCGTAAGACTTTCTTACAGCCTTGATCATCTCTCAAAGCTTTTTGAGCTGCTACTAGTTTTGATACTGCTACAGGGATTCCGGCAGTAGTAAATGTGATAAAAAACATTAAAACTGGAGAAGCAATTTGAAACAGCCCTATTCCTTCAGGACCTATTTGCTTAGACAGTATGATTTTATAGGCAAACCCTATAAACCTGACTATGAAATTGACTATGGCAAGTATTATAGCACCATATATAAAGCTAGATTTATTCAAGACATCACCCCAAAACACAAGTATGGACCTATAATAATGTATATTTTTATGGAGGGTTTATTATTACGATTTGTGAAGGGGAAAGTTTATTTGTAATAGGTACTTTATCATATACTTCCTAACATAAAGTAATTGACAAAAATATATTTTAAGTATAGCATATTATTATATATATTAAATTAGAGCAGGCGATGCATTTGAAATATCCAATGTGTGGGGCTGGGCCATTAGTGGCAGCAGGTAGCGATTTAGACCTGTGGGACTATGTGTTTTTAAACATAGTCCCACAGGTCTTTTATTATTTTTGGGATTAAGATGATGGGAAAATTAAAGTGAAGATGTGTTGAAGCATTATCATTTAATAAAAGTTGAGGT
>CAZUFW010000002.1:90122-98690 GCA_964619895.1 uncultured Clostridia bacterium
GGTTTTTATTTTAAGATGACAATGCTTAGAAAAAAAGTCATCGGAATGGGAATAACTATAATAATATGACAAGTTATGTTTGTAGTATGGTAAAAAAAGTTTATTATTTGAGGTGATGAAATGGCTAAATTTAATGGGTTTACTGGTGATTATAAAGGTTTAATGGATAATGAAGTAAGAGATCTACAAGAAAAGTATGGATTTAACGAATTAGCACCTGAAAAGAAGGAAACATTTTTTCATAAAATTATTGGGATATTTAAAGAACCGATGTTTTTGATTTTAATTTGCACAGCACTTTTGTATTTTATTTTAGGAGAGCCTAAAGACGGCATTATTATGCTTATATTTGTGGCCTTTATGTCTGGTATTAATATCTTTCAAGAATGGAGAACAGATAAAACATTACAGGCGTTAAAAGAATTATCATCTCCAAAGGTTAGTGTTATAAGAAATGAAAAATTGATTGAAATTGAAAGCAGAGAATTGACAATAGGAGATTTATTAATTCTAGAGGAAGGCGATAAGATTTCAGCTGATGGTGAAATTATTGAAATGTTTGATCTTGGAGTAGATGAATCTACTTTAACTGGTGAAAGCGAAGTTGTATGGAAAAAAGTTAATCTTTCTGAAGAAGAAGATAAGCAACACTGGAAGAAAAATTTCTGTTATGCTGGAACTTCAATCACTCAAGGAAGTTCTATAGTAAAAATCACTTCAATAGGAGCAGAAACAGAATATGGGAAAATAGGTGCTGCATTACTTTCTGTTCCTCAGGATTCAACGCCTCTTGAAAAGCAGATAAAAAAGCTAATTAAGATTTGTGCATTTATAGGTTTAGTTTTATTCTTGTTGGTTACTATATTTACATTTTTAAGTATGAATGAACCTATTTTGATTGAAAAAGTTACACACAGTATTCTTGCTGGAATAACACTTGCTATGGCTATGATTCCTGAGGAATTTCCTGTAATACTGACAGTATTCTTGGCTATGGGAGCATGGAGACTTGCAAAGAAAAATTCATTAATAAGAAGAATGCCTTCAGTAGAAACTTTAGGAGCAGTATCTGTACTTTGTGTAGATAAAACAGGTACTTTAACTAAAAATCAAATGACAGTTCGAGAAGTTTATTATCATGCTTCTAAAAAAGAGGAAGTAATATTTTATAGTGCATTAGGGTGTGAAACAGAGCCCTATGATCCTATGGAAAAAGCTATACTTAAATTTGCATATGAAAATGGTATTGTTAAGGAGGAAATCTTTGATAAGAAACTTATAAGTGAATACTCATTCTCATCAGAGACTAAAATGATGGGTCATGTATGGGAGATAAATGGCGAACCATGTTTAGCTGCAAAAGGATCACCAGAAAGTATCCTTCCACTCTGTGTTTTATCAAAGGAAGAATTAAGCAAGGTGGAACAGGAGCAATATAGATTAGCACAGCAGGGATATAGAGTTATAGCAGTAGCAAAGAGAGTTAATATGGAGAATATTCCAGAAAAACTCAGTGACAATACTTTAGAGCTTTTAGGGCTAATAGGTCTTGAAGATCCACCAAGAGAAGAGGTATCAAGTGCAATAAAAACTTGCCATAAAGCTGGACTAAGAGTTGTTATGATAACAGGAGACAACGGTATAACAGCAGGTTCTATAGCAAGGAAAATAGGTATTCAAAATAGTGAAAATGTTTTAACTGGGACTGAAATAGAAAAGTTAACAGATGAAGAATTAAAGGAAAGAGTAAAGGTAACTAATATATTTGCAAGAGTTATCCCAAATCATAAAATGCGTATAGTAAAGGCTCTTAAGGATAATGGTGAAATAGTTGCTATGACTGGTGATGGAGTAAATGATGCACCAGCACTAAAATATGCTGATATAGGAATTGCTATGGGGAAAAGGGGTACTAATGTAGCTAAAGAAGCAGCCGATATGGTTTTATTAGATGATAATTTCATTACTATTGTCGACACAATTAAGGATGGAAGACGTATTTATGATAATATAAAAAAAGCAGTCGGATATGTATTTGTAATTCATATACCTATAGCATTAATGGCTCTTTTATCACCTATGCTTGGGATACCATTACTTTTATTGCCTATACACATAGTTTTAATGGAACTTATAATAGACCCAACATGTTCTATAGTATTTGAAAGACAGCCTGCAGAAAGTGATATTATGGATAAAAAACCTCGTTCGTCAAAGGATTCATTGATTACTACAAGATTAATGACTAAATCAATATTTCAAGGGTTAGTAATATTTGCTGCTTCTTTTGGTTCTTATATTTACCTTTTAAATTCAGCGGGTTGGAATGAAAATTTATCTAGAAGTTTTGCATTAGTAATTTTAGTGGTAGCTAATTTGCTTCTTGTATATGTTAATCAATCTGAAAACAATTTTATGCTTCAAGGATTATCAATGAAAAAAGATAAAGTAATTCTGTATGTAAATACTGGTATATTAGTGTCATTAGCTTTTATTCTCTATGTACCATCTGGTAATATAATTGCTAAAACAGTACCATTGTCTCCACTACAACTTTTAGCAGCAATAGCGTTATCTGCAATTTCAACTTTTTGGTGGGAGATAGTTAAGCTAATAAAAAAGGTAAGGAATAAATGAAATTAAAAAGTTCTATTTGATTATTAATTGAGAATAATATTGTTGACAAATAAACATCAAATTAATATACTAAATGTATACAATAAAATAATAAAATTAATATTATCGGTAGGTGAGGTTAACATAGGGATACGGGTTGCTGCCGCGGAGTAGTGGAGACACTATGAGAAGGTTAGCAGAATACGTCGAAAACAAGGCGTATTCTAATGCAATTTCATTGCCCTATGAAGCTAAAACTTGAACGAATTTTGATTTGTGTTATGCATATTTATGTCCTCGTTCAAGTTTTTGTTGAGCGAGGATTTTTATTTTGTTTAATAGTGAGGTGAGAACAGGTGGAGTCCAGTAATAGTTGTATGAGAAGAGATGAAGATTACCCCCCGAGAAATTATTTTTATGGGCAATTCGAAAGCATGTATTCAGGCGTAGATAAATTAAATTTTAATTCAACTTCTATAGCTGGATTGATATTTGTTTTTGATGCCTAGAAATATATTTTTAAAAATGAAGGCAGGATAGTTTTGCTAAAAAATTTGTCTATTCTCATACCCTATAACAATTCATTATTTAATTATTAGGGGTGATAGAAATGAAATTTAACATGAATAAAAAGAAAATCAATGAAACTATCATAGAAAAAAATATTAAAAGAGACCAAGTTTCTGACAAATTACTTCAATTTGGGTTGTTTGAGAAGAGTGATGCTTTAAAGAAAATTGATACTACCTGTAAAGGACTTTCAAATAAAGAAGCAGAGGAAAGAATAGAGAAATATGGGTATAATGAGATAAATTATGGTAATGAAGAAACATGGTTTAAGAAACTTATTAGGGCATTTATAAATCCTTTTTCTGTTGTTCTAATTATACTTGCAGCAGTGTCTTTTATTACAGACTATGTTATTGCTTTACCAGAGGACAGAGACTTAAAAACAGTTATAATAATAGTCACAATGATTACCATAAGTGGAGCTCTTCGCTTTTTTCAAGAAGGTAGGTCTAATAAGGCTGGGGAAAAACTAAAGGCTATGATTAAAACCACAGCTACAGTGCTACGAGATGGAAACTTTATTGAAATTCCTATATCTGAGCTCGTACCAGGAGATGTAGTTCAACTCGCAGCTGGGGATATGATTCCAGCTGATGTTAGAATTATTTATGCAAAGGATCTATTTGTTAGTCAGTCTTCAATGACAGGAGAATCTGAACCAGTTGAAAAACATGCAGAAATACTGCAAACTACTTTAGAAAAAAGTACATTAAGCCATTTAGATTTAGAAAATTTAGCATATATGGGCACTAATGTTGTTAGTGGTACAGCTACAACAATTGTTATTTCAACAGGGAACGATACGTGTCTTGGGACTATGGCAGATTCAATTACAGAAAAAAGAGAATCAACAAGTTTTGACAAAGGGGTCAATTCGGTTAGTTGGGTATTAATTAGATTTATGGTGTGTATGGTGCCTATTGTGTTTGTAATAAATGGTGTAACAAAGGGAGACTGGCTTGAAGCGTTTTTATTTGGATTATCAATTGCCGTAGGACTAACGCCTGAAATGCTTCCAATGATTGTTACTACAAACCTTGCAAAAGGTGCAGTAAAAATGTCAAAACACAAAACAATAGTAAAAAACTTAAACTCAATCCAAAATTTTGGTGCCATGGATGTTTTGTGTACAGATAAAACAGGAACTCTTACAGAAGATAAGATTATTCTAGAACGTCATCTTGATATTCATGGGAATGAAGATCTTAGAGTATTGAGACATGGATATTTAAACAGTTACTTTCAAACTGGGCTAAAAAATTTACTTGATGTAGCAATAATTGAACATGGTAACGAAGAAGGATTTTCAGCCTTAAATACAATTTATGAAAAGGTAGATGAAATTCCATTTGATTTTTCTCGCCGTAGAATGTCAGTTGTACTAAAAGATAAAAACAACAAAACACAATTGATTACTAAGGGTGCAGTAGAGGAAATGCTAGAAATATGTACTTTTGCTGAGTACAAAGGCAAGGTAGTTTGCCTATCAAATGATTTAAGAGATGGGATGCTAGAAATTGTAGATGAACTAAATGCAAGTGGTATCAGAGTTATTGCAGTAGCACAAAAAACAAACCCATCACCAGAAGGTGTATTTTCTATTAAAGACGAATCAGAAATGGTACTAATGGGTTATATTGGTTTCCTAGATCCTCCAAAGGAATCCTCCATAGATGCAATTGGAGCTTTACAAGAATATGGGGTAGAGGTTAAAGTTCTAACTGGCGACAATGAAAAAGTAACAAGGCATGTTTGCAATAAGGTTGGAATTTCTACTAGCAAGATACTTTTAGGTTCAGATATTGAAGGTATGACGGACTTACAATTGAAAGATGCTGTTGAGGAAATTAATATATTTGCAAAATTATCACCACAGCAGAAGGCTAGGGTGGTATCAACTTTAAGAGATAATGGGCATGTGGTAGGCTTTATGGGAGATGGGATTAATGATGCGGCAGCTATGAGAAAAGCAGATGTTGGAATTTCTGTAGATACTGCTGTTGATATAGCTAAAGAATCAGCAGATATTATCCTTCTAGAAAAAGATTTAATGGTACTTGAAAGAGGCGTTATTGAAGGTCGTAGGACTTTTGCTAATATTATCAAGTATATTAAAATGACTGCAAGTTCTAATTTTGGAAATATGTTTAGTGTTTTAGTTGCATGTGCTTTTTTACCTTTTTTACCCATGTTGCCAGTTCAAATACTAGTGTTAAATCTTATTTATGATATGTCATGTATATCAATTCCATGGGATAATGTAGATTCTGAATATCTCAAAAAACCACGTAAATGGGATGCTTCTTCAATTGGAAGCTTTATGCGTTGGATAGGACCAACAAGCTCAGTATTTGATATTACAACTTATTTATTGATGTACCTTGTGATATGTCCTTTAGTTTGTGGTGGAGCATATGGTGCTCCAGGGGTGGATAAAGCATTATTTATGTCATTATTTAATGCAGGATGGTTTGTTGAATCATTATGGTCACAAACTCTTGTAATTCATATGATAAGAACTCCTAAAATTCCATTTATCCAAAGTAGAGCATCTTTACCATTATTAACTTTTACGACAATTGGCATTT
Source organism: uncultured Clostridia bacterium (assembly GCA_964619895.1). Lineage (GTDB taxonomy): Bacteria > Bacillota > Clostridia > Tissierellales > Proteiniboraceae > Proteiniborus. The sequence goes on from CAZUFW010000002.1 coordinate 95,897, forward strand.
TAATAGGTACATTAATTCCTTATACTAATTTTGGCAAAATCATGGGATTATCACCTTTACCCGTAGTATATTTTTTATGGCTAGTAGCTACGATAATGACTTATATGGTATTGGTTACAGTATTAAAAAAATTATATGTAAGAAAATACGGTGAATTACTATAGGACACAAGGGACGGTTATTCTATGTTATGAAATTATAACACAGAATAACCGTCTCCTATATTTTATAGAACTTGTTTTATTAGTTTTATAAGTGCTTATTAATTTTTACTCGAAATCAATATATATTTCAATAGGATATCTGTATTATATCATCATATATAAAGCTAGATTTATTCAAAACATCACCCCAAAACACAAGTATGGACCTATAATAATGTATATTTTTATGGAGGGTTTATTATTACGATTTGTGAAGGGGAAAGTTTATTTGTAATAGGTATAAGCCCATAAAAAAAAGGATAATTTTAGAAAGGGAGGTTATCCTTCTTGTTTTATATTATATGGAAAAATAATGCTCATGTGTGGTATAATGGAAATTAGTGGTTCGAAATTATAGTTGATATAGCCAAAAGCAGGAGTTTTAGATAAAGGATAGTTTTGAAAAAATTCTAAGAAATGAGAAGAAGTTAACTGAAAAATGAAAGAGAGGTAAAGCAATGAAAAAAGAAAATATTTTTATATTTATCTTGCTGCTACTGACAATATCACTTACTTCTTGTGGAATGCAAGATAAAAACAAAACTGAAATTAGCAGCAATTTAGTCTTAGACGAAATTGAGCCAGTGAAGAAAAGTATCGGTTCTCTTAACATTATAGTCGATCCAAGGATAGAACTATTGTCAGCAGTTCAGTTGCAGTCAGGATATGAGCTCTTAACCCAATTTGAGTTTGATTATAAGAATAATATGGATGATTATTTTAATAATTATAAAAAACATAAAGCAGTTACGGAATTTAAGAGATTAAATAAATTAGGGTTTAATTATGATGCACCACCTACATCAATGCTTTATCTAAAAAATCCTCCAAATTTGGAACAAAAAATAGATTTTGATGAGTATCTTGCAGGAAGAGCTAATGGCAAAAAAAATCTTACGGATTTTGTTCAAAGCCTTAGAGAATTTAGTAAAGAAACAGACTTTAGGAGCTTTTTTGATAATAATATCCCTTTTTACGAAACAATGGTTGAAGAAGTTTATAATAATGTTCAGGATATGAATATAGCAAAAAACTTAGATGACTACTATGGTATGGATGTTAATTCCTACAATATTATTTTGGCACCTATGTTCCATAGTGGTGGTTATGGACCTAGAGTAAAAGGGGAGAATGGATTATATGATATTTACGGTATAATTGGTCCAGGAGATATTAGAGTAGAAGAGGATGATAAATCTATTCCAGTTTTCTCAGGTGAGACTATTCGCTACATAGTATGGCATGAATTTAGCCATTCTTTCGTAAATCCTGTTACAGAAAAACATCTTATAGAAATTAATAAGTATAATAATTTATACTCAAAAATAAGTAAAATAATGAAATCGCAGGCATACACTACTTGGGAAATTTGTGTAAATGAACATATAGTAAGGGCAGTAACAACTCGATTGACATATATTCATTTGGGGAAAGCTGCAGGGGATCAAGTCTTGGCTAATGAGAAAAAATGGGGTTTTTATTATATCGATGCATTATGCAAAAGCTTAGAGGACTATGAAAATAATAGGGATACATATCCTAGCTTTGAAAGCTATTATCCTCAATTAATTAAAGTATTTAAAGAGCTTTCTGAACAAGAATTACCTGATAGCTTCTTTAAATCAGATTTTACAGGTCCAATTAGTTCTGCATTTATGAATATGGATAATATGAAAATAATTATAATCGTCCCTACTAATGAAGAAAATCAGAAATCACAAGAAAAAATAATTGCTCAGACTGAATCGATTAAAAAAAGGTTTTGGACAGAGGCAGAAATAGTAGAGGATATAGAGGCACTAAATAGAGACCTTGGTGATTATATTATAGTTGTTTATGGAACAATGGAGGGTAATTTATGGCTTGATAAATACAAAGACTCGTTTCCATTTAAAATAGAGTCTGATAAAATAAAGGCAGATAAGGTTTATGAAGATACAAACCTGGTACTAATTACAGCTATGCCTAATCCTCATAATTTCGAAAATCCTCTAGTTATATATACTGCGCAGAGAGCAGAGGATATATTAAGAATCAATGAAGTTTTTCATGGGCCCACAGATTATATTATTGCAAAAAACTATGAGGAAATCTATTCAGGATTTTATAATAAGGATAAAGAAAAATGGACATTTCAAAATCTAGATTAATAGGAGATATGGATTTAAAGCTTAGAGCAAAAAGTTGATATTGATAATTTTGAAAATACTAATAAAACTACTAATGTGAGAGATTTTATGGCGAGCATATTACAGAGAATTTTTGTTGAACACTGGGATGAATTTGTAGAATTATATGGACATAAAATCAGAAAATTAGTTTTTAATGAAGTTGATAAGATGGTGAATTGTGTTTCATTAAGCAATGGGTATATAGAATGTGGTGTTTAAAATGTTGTATTAGTCTTAATTCAAAATATTAATTTTTTAGTTTTAATGAAACAAAATTTTAAAATTATCTTGTTGACATAAAGTTATTGTCGTATTATACTTAGTTTGAATTAAATAACTTCAGTATTGGTGCACCATAAAGGTGTTAATAGGGAATTAGGTTAGAATCCTAAACAGTCCTGCTGCCGTAATGAGTGAGCG
>CAZUFW010000003.1:0-2936 GCA_964619895.1 uncultured Clostridia bacterium
AGTTTCCAGCAAGAATTGTAGGCATATGCCTACAAGAAAATATTGACAATATTTTTGTTCAAGTATATTATTCAGGTAGGCAAATGATTATAACTGATTGACAAGAAAAAATAGAGAGTCATGGAATTCTTTTGGGCAAGATTTTATCCTATTAAACTAGTAATCAAATATAAACAAACAATTGGGAGGGGGAGTAAGATGAAAAGATATTTGTGTTTATTCATGGGGATAGCTATTTTATTAACTGGATGTACTTCGCCACAGACAGCGAAGATAGGGTCATCAGAACAATTAGAACAAACTAAGCAACAAGAGAGTACTGAAAAACTTGAACAATCTGAGCAACAAGAGCAATCAGAAGAGTTAGGTGTATATAAGACAATTCTTTCACCAGATAATGAGTTGAGCATTGTGAGAAAACCTAGCCCAATAGATTATTCTATTTATTATCCTGAGAAAATGACTGAATTGCCAAAATATAATTTAGAATCAGATGAATTGTGGCAAGTGGATCTAAGAAGTAGAGATCTAACGGAGCTTGATTTGAGAGAAAATTTTGAAGACTTAATTTTTGCTGATTTTGATAGTAAGACCGAATGGCCTAAAAAAATGCCTAAAAGTTATAATCCAAAAAAAGTTATGGAACTAGGTAAAAACCCTGGATTGGGAATAAAGAAACTTCATAAAGAAGGAATTACTGGCAAGGGAATCGGTATTGCAATTATTGATCAGGGTTTGCTAGTTGACCATATAGAATATAAAGATCAATTAAAATTGTATGAGGAGATTCACTGTTCTGATGAAAATGCATCAATGCATGGTCCTGCAGTTGCATCTATAGCTGTAGGTAAGACGGTTGGTGTGGCACCTGAAGCTGACCTTTATTATATTGCGGAGACCCATGGAGTAATTAAGCAAGGGGGATTTGAATGGGATCTTACATGGCTTGCAAAATCAATAGACCGTATCGTAGAAATCAATAGGATATTACCAGAAGGAAAAAAAATCAGAGTCATATCAATCTCTTTAGGAATAGGAGGAAAGATGAATGGCTATGAAAAAGCACTTGAATCTATAGAAAAAGCAAGGCAGGAAGGCATATATACTGTATATGTTGGCAGTGATCCTTTCGGAGGACTTGGACGTGATCCATTTAAAATTCCAGACGATACTACTTCATATTCAAAAGGAGAATACTGGAAAATTTACGAGCATTATAACAACAATGAGCTCTTAGTTCCCATGGATTCAAGGTGTGTTGCCAGCCCTACAGGTACTAATGATTATGTATTTTATAGAAAAGGTGGCGGGAGTTGGGCAGTACCATATGCTGCAGGACTATATGCACTGGCATGCCAAGTCAACCCTAGTATAACACCTGAAACCTTCTGGGAAATAGCACTCAATACAGGCGATACAATATCTATTAATGATAAAGAAAGATTTGGGAAAATAGTTAATCCAGCAAAATTGATAGAAAAAATTGAGGAGTTAAAATAGAATTGCTTCTTGTAGTGCTAAGGAGTTAGTTTTTTTGATTTGTCTTATTCCTTTGATTCATTATCAGAATAAAAAGAGTAACAATAAACAGACCCAAGATATCAAATGATATTTTGGGTCATTTTGTTTTGACTATATTGACTTTAAGGTAAAAATAGGATAACATATAGTTAAATTGACCATGTGGTCAAACTTGTTTTCAGAGGTGAAATTCATGGATAAAAAAGTATTGATTAGAGCTGAAAATATTACTAAGGAATATCACATGGGAGAAATTACTGTAAGTGCTTTACAGGATGTTTCCTTCCAAATAAACGAAGGTGAATTTGTCGTTATTTTAGGTCCTAGCGGTTCCGGCAAAAGCACCCTGTTAAATATTATAGGAGGAATGGATAATCCTACAAAAGGCGATGTTTATTTAAGGGATGATAAAATAACAGGCTTCAATGACAAGGAGCTTACTAATTACAGGAGAGATAAGATAGGATTTGTATTTCAATTTTACAATCTGATGGCTAACTTAACAGCTAGGGAAAATATTGAGTTAGCAGTAGAAATATGTAAAGAAACGTTAAATATTGATGAGATACTAAGAGATGTGGAGCTAGAGGATAGAAGAGATCATTTTCCTTCTCAATTAAGCGGAGGAGAACAGCAGAGAGTGGCTATTGCAAGAGCAGTTGCTAAAAATCCTTTATTGCTATTATGCGATGAACCTACTGGTGCATTGGACTTTAAGACTGGTATATCTATACTATCTCTTTTAAGTAAAATAAACAAATTATATAACAAAACAGTAGTCATTATTACTCACAATTCTCCTATTGCAGAAATGGGAGATAGAATAATAAAAATGAGAAGCGGCAGGATTATAGAAGACAGATTAAACCCAAACCCAATTGAACCTGAAAGGATTGTTTGGTAATGAAAAAGCTAGATTTGCGGCTATTAAGATTAATTAAAAATTCTAAAGGACAATTTATAGCCATAACAGTATTAGTTATCACCGGACTTATGATATACACTTCGTTGAGTATGGCAATTGTAAATCTTGAAGACACTTTGAATTATTATTACGATGAAACAAGCTTTTCTGACATATACATTCAATTTATGAAGGCGCCTAATTCAGTTGTAGAAAAGATAAAAGAAATTGACGGGGTTAAAGATGCAGAAGGAAGGATTGTATTTGATATACAGATCAAGCCTAAGGATGGAGAGGAAAAGGTAAAAGCAAGGATGATATCTTTGCCTGAAAAGAACGATATTAACAAGCTTTACTCTATATCGGGGAATGGTATCAAAGATAGAGACAAGGATGTGTTGGTATTAGAGCAATTTGCAAAGGCACGAAACATACAAGTAGGCGACACTATTACACCATATATAGGCGGAAGAAGTGTTGACCTCAATGTAGGAGGAATAGTAGCCAGTCG
>CAZUFW010000003.1:2946-64384 GCA_964619895.1 uncultured Clostridia bacterium
AGTTTGTTTACTTAATGGAAGACGAGCAAGCCCTTCTTCCTATGCCTGATAAGTTCGGAATTATATATGTTTCTGAAGAATTTGCTAAACAGAACTTTGGATTTAAGGATAGCTACAATGAGGTTTTAGTTAAAGTAAAGGACTATAGTCAAGTAGATAAAATAAAGAACACCATAGAAAAAAATCTTAAGCAGTATGGAATAAAAAGAATATATACAAAGGAAGAGCAGCTTAGCAATAGAATGCTTGATGAGGAAATAAAAGGAGTTAAAAAGACATCAAGCACTATTCCTGTTATTTTTCTTGGTGTTGCAGGGGTTATTATAGCAGCAATGTTGTCTAGAATGATTAGAAACGACAGGATGACTATTGGAGTTCTAAAGGCTCTTGGATATAACAAATTTGCTATATTGCTTCATTATACTAAATATAGCTTGATAATAGGTATCATAGGTTCTGTGCTTGGTATATTATTAGGTACCTTATTATCTGGAAGTATAGCTAAGATGTACACTCAATTTTTTAATATACCTATGCTGCGATTTAGATTTTATTTTGTATATGTATTTTCAGCAATTATTTTATCTGCTATCTTTTGCATATTAGCTGGGGTATGGGGCGCAAGAGATTCCATTAAGATAATGCCTGCTGAATCCATGAGACCTGAATCTCCTAAAAAAGGCGGGAGAGTATTTCTTGATAGGATAGATATTATATGGAAGAGACTATCTTTTTCCTGGAAAATGGTTCTTAGAAATATTCTAAGAAGTAAAAAAAGATTTTTCTTTATTACATTGGGAATAGCCATGACCTTTGCTATTACACTAATGCCTTCTATTATGAGAAAGGCATTTTATGATATATTTGATAGTCATTATTCAGAGTTTCAGAAGATGGATTATAATATAAACTTTACAAGACCAATGGATAAAAGTGTGCTTAGTGAGATAGCTCAGGTTATTTCTGTAGAGAGAATCGAACCTAAAATCGAATATCCGTTTGAAATAATTTATGGAAGCAAAGGAAAAGTAGTTAATATTATAGGAACTCCAAAAAATACGGAGTTCTATAAGTTTACTAATATACAAGGTAGGGATGTTAACTTACCTAAGGATGGAATTATACTATCAGAAGGACTTGCAAGATTTATAGGAGTAAACAAGGGTGATAAGATAAAAATCAAATCCTTTATACCTGACAAAGAGCATGTGTATGTAGAAGTTAAGGATATTATAAAGCAATCCTTAGGAATAAACGGATATATGTATATAGACAAGATGGGGGAAGAGCTTTTAGAAAAAGACCTTATTACCGGGGTTTATTTAGATTCTAATGATGATGTTAAGGGTAAGCTTGAAAAGTTAAAAAATATTTCTGCAATTCAATCATTGCAGGATATGAGAGGAATATTTGAACAATTTATGGAGCTAATGATTTATTCTATAGGAATTATGGTGCTATTTGCAGGAATACTAGGTTTCGTTATTGTTTACAATTCCACAATTATGAATATAGCTGAGAGAAGATTAGAATTTTCGTCTTTGAGAGTTATGGGCTTTTCTAAGAATGAAATATTTAAGATTATAACTAAGGAAAATACAGTTATGACGATTTTCGGAATTCTTATTGGAATACCTTTAGGAAATATGATGATAGATTCACTTAAAATGATTTTTAGTACTGAAATATATACTTTAGAAATAAATCCTGTACCTTCAGATTATGTCACTACGGCAATACTTACAATAATATTTGTAGCTTTAGCACAATTGGCTACATATAAGAAAATAAAAAGGCTTGATTTTATAGAAGCGCTTAAAAACAGAATTTCTTAAGGGGGTTAGGCTATGAAAAAGTGGAAATATTTAATTATAGGTGCAGTCATATTGGCGGCAATAGGTGGAATTGCATACTTTAAAAAATCTGATGATAAAACTATAGGTGAAACATTTGAAGTAAAAAAGGGAGAAGTAATTAGCTATATTGAGGAAAAGGGAACTGTTAAATCACATAATCAAGGTGTTGTTTCTTCAAAAAGTAATGGAGAAGTCATGAGCTTTAATGTAGAAGTTGGAGATAAGATCAAAAAAGAAGATATAGTTGCAGTAATAAATACAGATGAAACCGATACTCAAATTAAAATACTTCAGACCAAGTTAGAAAGCGTTAAGGCATCATATAAGGAAGCTACAAAGCAGCCTGACAAAGAAATAATAGGAAAAGCAGAAGCAAACTTAAGAACGGCTGATATTATGGCTGAAAAAGCAAAAGGGGATGCTGAAAAGGCAGAAAAATTATATGAAGAAGGAGCCATAAGCTCTGACAATTATCAAAATGCTTTAACCAATTTAAAACTAAAAGAGGAAGCACTTCAAATAGCAAAGGATGATCTTGAGAGTATTAAAAAAGGTCCTTCTGAAAATATAAAGAAGCAGTTTGAGGCACAAATATCAGAATTAGAATATCAGCTTGATATTTTAAATAAAAATAAAGGCAATTTATTTATCAAATCAAACTTAGAAGGAACTGTACTAGAGACTTTTATTAAAGAAGGCTCTTTTATTCAGATTGGAACTCCTGTGGTAGAGATTGGAGATGAAGAAAAGTTATATATTGAAGCAGATATTTTGGCATCTGAAATAAAAGATGTTCAAGAAAGAGCAGAGGTTATTATATATAGCGATGATCTAGGATTAAAAGAAATTAAAGGAAAAGTGGCAAAGGTTCACCCTAAAGCATTCAGCAAGATATCAGATTTAGGAATTGAACAAAAAAGAGTAAAGGTAGATATAGAAATTTTAGACAAGGTAGACATACTGAAAATAGGCTACGAACTAAATATAAGGGTTATTACATCAAAAATAACAGAGATTCTATTTATTCCAGATACTGCGATATTTGACTATGAAGATGGTACGTATGTGTATATAATAAAGGATGGAAAACCTGTACTTAGGAAAGTAGAGATTGGGCTTGAAGGAAAAGATAATGTTGAAATAATATCAGGATTAAACGAAGGAGAGAAGGTATTAATAAATCCAAGTGAAGTAGATAGTTAAATTAACTAAGGTAAGGAAGGAGCTAAAAATGTTCAGTGTTTTTGAAAATCTACCTGATGATAAAAAACAGAAGATAATAGATGTAGCTATAGAAGAATTTGCATTAAATGGTTATAGAAATGGTTCTACAAATGAAATAATAAAAAAAGCAGATATCTCTAAAGGCATATTATTTCATTACTTTAAGAACAAAAAAAATCTTTATCTATATATGCTAGATTATTCAATAGATTATTATAGTAAATTTTTTGATGAGTATTTTGAAAATCTAGATAAAAGTGATATTTTTGATATAATTAAAGAAATTAGCATAAAAAAATTGGAGCTATTCTCAGATTCGCCTATTATGTATGAGTTCATTGCGAAAGCTTTTGTCTCTTATCCAGAAGAACTAGAGGAAGACATTAGAAAAAGATATCTTGAGTTATTTAACAAAAGCTTTGGGAAGATAACTAGTAAGCTTGATATGAATGGATATAGAGAAGGAATAGATAAAAACAAGGCTCTGGAAGTGATTATGTTTACTCTAGATGGATTGTCAAATAAATATATTAAAGAATATAAGGGAAAAGAAGATAAACTCATGGCGAATGCTAAGGAATTAATGAATATATTTGATGAATACCTAGATATATTGAAGTGGGGAATATACCAATAAAAAGATTTGTGGCAATATGCTATTAATATTTAAGCTCAAGAAGGAGTAAAACCCATGAAAAAATATAAAAAGTTTTATATTGAAATTACAAATGTATGCAATCTTGCCTGCAGATTTTGTCCGCAAACAATAAGACAGCCTGAATTCATGAAACTAGAAACCTTTAGCAAAATATTAGAACAAATAAAACCATATACCGATTATATATATTTTCACGTAAAAGGAGAGCCGCTCCTTCATCCAGAAATAGATAAGTTTCTGGATTTATGCTATGAAAAGGGCTTTAAAGTTAACGTAACTACAAATGGAACCCTAATAAATGAAGCTAAGGATAAAATACTAATGAAGCCAGCCTTAAGGCAAGTTAATTTTTCATTACACAGTTTTGATGGAAATGACATGTTTCAAAGCAAAGATGAATATATTAACAACATTCTTTCATTCGTAAAAGAAGCAACTGATAAAACTAATGTTTTGGTTTCTTTAAGACTATGGAATTTAGATAAAGACAATGAGACCAATCTACAAAGAAAAAGAAATAGAGAACTACTCGAAATAATTGAAAAGACCTTTAACCTAGATTATAAAATTGAAGAAAAAGTAATTCCAAGCAGGGGAATTAAAATAGCTGATAGAGTATATTTAAACCAAGATCTTGAATTCAAGTGGCCTGACTTAAAAGAACCAGAAGACGAAGGCAGAGGTTTTTGTTATGGTCTTAGAAATCAGGCAGCCATATTAGTAGACGGAACAGTAGTACCTTGTTGTCTTGATGGAGAAGGAATAATTAATCTTGGAAATATAAATAAGACTCATTTTTCTGAAATAATAGAAAGTGACAGGGCTAAAAATATAATCAATGGCTTTTCAAGAAGAGAAGCAGTTGAGGAATTATGCAGAAAGTGTGGTTATAGAAAAAAATTTGGTGTCTAGTAACTATAGGAGAAGATAAATGAAATATAATAAAACGGTAGAGGGAATTTTCCTGAAAAGGCCAAATAGATTTATATCGCAGGTGCTAATAGAGGGAAGAGAAGAAACAGTACATGTAAAAAATACTGGAAGATGTAAAGAATTATTGGTACCAGGAGTCAAGGTTATATTAGAGGATTGCTCCTATAATCCAGGTAGAAAGACAAGATATTCACTTATTGCTGTCTGGAAGGGAGATATGCTAGTCAACATGGATTCTCAAGTGCCTAATGCTGCAGTATTTGAGGCATTGAAAGAAGGAAAGATTAGAGGCTTTGAAGACATATCATATTTAAAGAGAGAAGTTACCTTTGGAAAATCAAGGTATGATATATACTTTGAATCTAAAAATCAAAAAGGCTTCATTGAAATAAAAGGCGTTACATTAGAAAGCAATGGCATCTCCATGTTTCCCGATGCACCAACTGAAAGAGGTGCTAAGCATGTGCTAGAAATGATAGAAGCAGTTAAACAAGGATATAAAGGAGTACTATTCTTTTTAATTCAGATGAAAGGGCCTAATGTGTTTAGGCTAAATTGGCAAATGGATAGAGTTTTTTCAGAAGCAGTTAAGCTAGCAAGTAAAAATGGAGTAGAGATATTAGCTTATGATTCTGTTATATCAGATAATAGTATTATTATAGATAAGCCTGTTAAAATAGAAATCTGCGAATATTAACACCATAGGCGATATAATCATAATGCAATCATAGGGATAGGTACCTTGTTTAGTTAAATTATATAAATCGGTAAACCTGTCCTTTTGATTTGTAAGAGAATATATGCAAAAGATGATTATTACTTGAGGAGGACAGATATAGACATGACTAAAACAAACAACCTAACGGAAGGCAGTATATTGGAGGCGCTTTTTAAGCTCGCCATTCCAATTATGGGGACATCATTTGTTCAAATGGCATATAACATGACTGACATGATTTGGGTTGGCAGGGTTGGAGCTAGAGCTGTTGCTGCAGTTGGAACGGCAGGCTTTTTTACTTGGCTAGCCATGGCGTTTATTCTTATTCCTAAAATAGGTGCAGAAGTTGGAGTAGCTCAGTCAGTAGGCAAAGAAGACATGAATGAAGCAAAAGTTTATATAAAACATAGTGTTCAAATGATTATTTGCCTTGCATTATTTTATGCATTTATACTTATAACTTTTAGAAAGCCTTTAATAGGATTTTTTAACCTTGGGGAAGAGGATATAATAAACAATGCTATTACGTACTTAGTTATTATATCTTTTGGTCTAGTATTTTTCTTTATAAACCCTGTTTTTACTGCAATATTCAATGGATATGGAGATAGTAAAACACCCTTTGCCATAAATTCAGTAGGTCTTATAGTAAATATAATTTTAGACCCCTTGCTGATTTTAGGGATAGGGCCTTTCCCAAGACTCGAAGTTGCAGGTGCTGCCATAGCAACAGTAATTGCTCAAATTACTGTGACTTTAATATTTATTATAAGAGCAAGGGAAAGGTCGGATCTTTTTTCAGGGCATAATCTTCTAAAAGGACCTGATATGGAGCATATAAGGAAAATAGTTAAGCTAGGACTTCCTGTTGCACTGCAAAGTGGACTTTTTACTATGTTTGCAATGGTTATAGCAAGGATTATTGCGCAGTGGGGACCTATACCAATAGCAGTACAAAAAGTGGGCTCTCAAATAGAGGCAATATCTTGGATGACCGCAGGAGGTTTTCAGACAGCTATGAGTTCCTTTGTAGGACAAAATTATTGCGATAAATAGTGTGAGAGAGTTTTTAAAGGATATTTTGTTGGAATAGGAATAATATCTATAATCGGAATATTTGCTACCGGACTTCTAATTTTTGCTGCAAAACCGCTGTTTTCTATTTTCATTCCCGAGGAAGAGTCTATTAGATACGGAATAGTATATCTTAGGATATTAGGACTTTCACAGCTATTTATATGTATAGAATCAACTACGGCAGGTGCCTTCAATGGGCTAGGGAAGACAATTCCACCGTCAATAGTAGGCATACTATTTAACGGCCTTAGGATACCAGCAGCACTAATACTCTCATCAACAAGCCTTGGTTTAAACGGAGTTTGGTGGGCAATAAGTATATCGAGTATATTTAAGGGAATTGTATCGACTACTTGGTATATAATCTTGTTGAAAACAAATTCTGAGACAAAGCATTTAAAAGTATTTATGCCTAAAACCTATTAAGTTTCATAGGACTATAAAGATTTCAATTGCTGAATAAGAAAGGGACTGCAAAATTAGTATTTTTTAGCTATTTAATTATAAAATGGTCATTTATAATAAAATTAACGGTATCATAAATAACGATGGTTTTTTTATAGTCATATTTTCAAATACAGTTATTGACTTGCTTTCACATCTGTTTAATAAGATTATAATTGAAGGCTTATGATAGTAAAAAATTGGAATGCCAAAACCCCTATAAATTATAGTACAATCTTATTACATCTAAATTCAAAAGTATTTAGCTAGTGGTAGTAAACAACGAGAGCTATTTGTACGTAGCTTTCTATAAGTTGAATATATTTGGATTTAGTTAAAATAAAAAGTTAGGGGTGAACTAAGAAAATGACAGGGCTATTAAAGCAATGGAACAAATTGAGTTTAGTCAAGCGAATTATTGTGGGATTGATTGTAGGTATTGTTTTAGCTGTTACAGTTCCTAATGCAGCAAAACCAATAGGCATTTTCGGTTCATTATTTGTAGGCGGTTTAAAGGCTGTTGCACCTATATTAGTATTTTTCTTAGTAATGTCTGCTATTTCCCAACATAAGAGTGGTCAAAAAACTAATATGAAATCAATCATTGTTCTTTACCTTCTAGGAACATTTTTAGCAGGCCTTACTGCTGTTATAGCAAGTTTTATGTTTCCAGTATCATTAGTACTCGGGTCAGGTGTTGAGAATGTATCACCGCCAGGAGGAATTTCTGAGGTACTAAAAGCATTATTGATGAATATTGTTGATAACCCAATAAAAGCGCTTTTTAATGCAAACTACATTGGTATTTTAGTTTGGGCAGTACTTCTTGGACTTGCATTAAAAAATGCGCCTGAAACTACAAAAACAATGATAAGCAATTTTTCAGATGCATTATCTCAAGTCGTAAAATGGGTAATTAACCTTGCACCTCTTGGTATTATGGGTCTAGTATTTGACACAATAGCTACCAATGGTATTGGATCTTTATTGAATTACGGACAACTACTTCTTTTATTAATTGGCAGTATGATTTTTGTAGCGCTTGTTGTAAATCCTATTATCGTATTTACTAAAATTCGTCAGAATCCATATCCACTTGTATTTAAGTGTTTAAAGGATAGTGGTATCACAGCATTTTTTACACGTAGCTCAGCTGCCAATATTCCAGTGAATATGAATTTGTGCGAAGAACTAGGTTTGGACAAGGACACTTACTCAGTATCTATTCCACTTGGTGCTACTATAAATATGGCTGGTGCAGCCATTACAATATCCATACTAACACTTGCGGCAGTTAATACACTAGGCATTAAAGTAGATATAGGTACAGCATTAATCCTTAGCTTGCTTTCAGCTGTAAGTGCTTGTGGAGCTTCTGGAGTAGCTGGGGGTTCATTGCTACTAATTCCTCTTGCATGTAGTATGTTTGGTATTCCAAATGACGTAGCGATGCAAGTAGTAGGTGTAGGCTTTGTTATAGGGGTTATTCAAGACTCTTGCGAAACTGCACTAAACTCATCAACAGACGTACTTTTAACTGCTGTTTCTGAGTTTAGTCAGTGGAAAAAAGAAGGAAAAGAAATATTTATTTCTAGAAAAACAAAAAAGAGTGTTTAGATATCTAATGAAGCCCTCTATTGTAGTTATAAGACTACGATAGAGGGCTTATTTTTGCTTTTGTGGCAATCTACTATTGTACATAGTTTTAGATTGAAATAAAAAAATTGATGGCCAACAAGCCTATCTCTATGAATTTTCACAAATCTAATTATTTCCTAGAATTAAACCATATAGCCAATCATATACATTATTGTAATATTGCGATTATCTTTTTGCTATAAGGTAAGAATATATAAAGCAATAAACAAAGGAGTGTGATTTAATGCCTAGTTTTGGCAACCCATTTAGTGCTAATGTAGAGAGAAAAATAACGAAAGAAGAGTTAATACAAGCAATACGCTTGGATATAGCTGGAGAATTAGAGGCAATATATATTTATGACGCTCACGTTCAAGCTACTGATAATCCAATTGCAAAAAGAGTCCTTGCAGATATCAGAGATGAAGAAAAAGCCCATGTTGGAGAATTGATGGCATTACTTAGAATATTGGACCCACGAGAAGGAGAGCTTTTTGCCGAAGGCGAAGCAGAAGTAAGGGAAATGCTTGAAGAATTAGGGATTGTAGAAGCAAAGTTTGATACAGCAACAAGTAATATTAAAGCAGTTGGAAGTCTTTTAGAATAGTAAGGAGGGGAATAGATGGATTTTCTATTAAGAGGAGATGCTCCTTTTGGAGATGAATTATGGGAAAGAATAGACGAAACTGTTGTTAAAAAAGCAAAAGAACAATTAATTGGGAGAAAGTTTATACCAGTATATGGACCACTAGGCTCGGGAGTACAAAGTATAAATATTAATTTATACAATACAAATAATGATTCTGTTATAAGCTCTAATGGAGAAGAGGATACAGAATTAGTTAAAGTTCAAAATCGTAGATATGTTGAAATGCCTATGATATTTAAAGACTTTTCCATATCATGGAGAGATATAGAGAACAGTAAACAAACAGGTTTACCATTAGACCTTGCTCCTGTAGCTATTACAGCAGCAGCTTGTGTTCACAAAGAGGACCAAGTTATATTCTTTGGAAATGAAGAATGGGGCTATAAAGGTTTAATGAATGTAGACAGAAGACAAACTATGGAAAAAAGCAACTGGAATGAAGGCGAAAACGCATTTTCTGATATTGCAGCAGGTATTGAAAAGCTTGTAATAAAAGGCTTCTACGGTCCATATGTCCTTGCTGTAAGTCCTGATTTATATGCTCAGTTGCAGAGAATTCAACCAGGAACGGGAAAATTGGAAATTGAAAGAATTAAGGAACTAATAGGTGGGAAAGTTTATCAAACACCAATTTTGGGACGAAATAAAGCAGTCCTTTTAGAAAAAGGAATGGAAAATATGGATCTTGTTATTGGTCAAGATTTAATAACAGCATATATTGGTCCTGAAAAGCTTAATCATGTACTGAGAATATTAGAAACAATTCTATTAAGAATAAAACGGCCAGATTCAATAGTGACATTTGAGTAAAAAATAATAGAGAGCTAAAGGCTCTCTATTACTATTTCGTAGTTCTTATTCTGTACGCATTCATAGCAGTAACTCCAAGTTTATCTAAAAGCTTCAGGTTAGTATAAGCACCTACTACTGCACCTATTCCAGGGATTATTTGCAAAAGCTTAGCTATGTCTATATAGTCCCTGTATTCCTGCTGAAATTCTCTCCAATCAAAAAGGTTTATATCTATAGGAAGGGTTTTAGAATATTCTTCCCAGTTTTCTATTTCAAAAAATACCTTGTTTACTACAGCTTGACTAGAGAAGGCAAGCTGAAATATCTTAAGTATATATAATCTTTCTTTATAATCTGTAACATCAAAACCATAAATAGCTGCAATATCATATAAAAACTTTATCTTAATGCTAAGAAGCAGCGGGAAATCGGCAAGAGCCATTAAAAAGCCACCAGCTCCAGTACCAGCACCTTCTAGCATAGCAGTTTTTTTATAAAAATCTATTTTTTCTCTAACCAGTTTTTCTCTTTCCTTAAGAGACATTGTAAAAGGATAAGACTTTTTAGTTATAAATTGGGAGCCTGACAATACAATTTTAACCATGTTTTTTATAGCAGAAGTAATAATTTCATGATATTTATCTGGTAACACGCTATTAATTTTGTTTTGCACTCCCTTTGAAGCCTTATCTATTATAGAGGGCTTTTTCAACATTTTTTTCTTCCATTGATTCAATTCTTTTATCGAATCTATATAGTGCCTATCCAATTTTATCACCGACTTTTAGAAGTATAATCAAAATAGAGATATCCTATTAATAGACTACAATATTTTACCCCTTTAGTACATAAAAAATCACAATCTACTATTGACATTGGACTAAATAAAAAGGTATAATGCAATTAATATATGTAATACGTAAAATGATACAAACTATTACACATATTAATAAATGCGTTTTGGAGGAAGTAATATGGATGGAAAGATAAACCTAGTAGGAGATTTTGCTACAGACTGGATTAGATATAGCAACTATGAATATAATGAAAATGACAAAGGAGAGTTGTATATTATACCAGCTGTAGATGCTGCATTTAGCATGTATAATCCTTTTAATGTAGCAGAAGAACTATTTATGGACATTATACAGTTAGGTGATAGAGCTTTAAAAGAAGAGGAAAAGGTTAGTGAAGAACTGAAAAATGATGTTTTAATATTTGCCAAGAAATATGGTCTGCTAGGACTTATTAGTTCCAGTGTATATAATAGAAATATTATTGGAGATGAAAAAGTATTATTTATTGAAAAAAACCTTATAACAAAGGAAAAAATCATGGATGAAAGTGATTATATAAATTTATTTATTCCTTTTGTAGAAGAAGGAGATATTATATTTAGAAAATATAGAAACAGCATAGATGTAAAGAAGGCAGAGGACTCTCCTAAATTTTTTGGCAAACGTCCTTTAATTTTAGATCTTGTGTTTTCACGCTTCTACTCTGAAAAGCTCAGTTGGATTATTAATTTTGCTAAAATGATAGCATCACATTTCAACCAATTAATAATCTATAGAAGTTCATCAAAATATTTAACTGAAAATGTTACTATTATGGCCGGTAGTTTTCATGCGGAGAAAATTGGATTTACAATTAATCAACTAGATAGAACTGTGATTGCCTGGCAGTTCGACTCACTTAAAACTACTATTGAAACAATATATGCCTTTGCAGTAACTGATGAATCTACGTTAATTAGCAG
Organism: uncultured Clostridia bacterium; assembly: GCA_964619895.1. Taxonomy (GTDB): domain Bacteria; phylum Bacillota; class Clostridia; order Tissierellales; family Proteiniboraceae; genus Proteiniborus. The sequence goes on from CAZUFW010000003.1 coordinate 14,695, forward strand.
ATGCCAGTATTGTAACAATGTTTTTATCTCAAGTAATCTAAGGGCAAAATATTGCAGCTCATCATGTAGAAATTGCGCTAATGTTCAAAAAAGCAGAGAAAGAAAAGCTCAGAAAGAAGAGGAATAATATTTATGGATACAAAAAAGGAACTAAAACTGAAATATAAGGAAATGAAAACTCCCATGGGAGCAATTATAATAAAGAATAATATAAATGAAAAAATATTTATAGATGTAAACAAAGATATAAAAAGCATAATAAATCGTCATAGATTTCAGCTAAAGACAGGTACGCATAAAATGAGAGAACTGCAGATGGATTGGAACGAATATGGTGAGGAAGCATTTTCTTTTGATGTTCTTGAAGAGTTAAAATATGATGAAAAAGAAGAAAAACTAGATTATACAGAGGAATTAGAGATTATGAAAATAATATGGACAGAAAAAATAAATAAAGATAAATCTGTAAGATTTTATGAGAAATAAAGGTGTATAACTAGAGACTAGAAACTTTAAGGCTTTATTCAGAGGAGATAAAAAATCTTCTTAGAATAGAGCCTTATTTTATATTATCATATATTCAATTTTCATAATGATAAAATATTAGATATAATATAGTTGTCATATATTTCTGATATTATTAAAAATGTAAAAGTAAAGTGGTGGTGTTCCATATGAACGAAAACATAAACATATTAGTAGTAGAAGATGATACAGATATAAATAATTTACTGTATAAAATATTAAGCAAGCAAGGTTATAGTGTAAGAGCAGCTTTTTCAGGGTCTGAAGCTAAGATGTGTCTTGAACATTATGATTTTCAACTTGTTTTATTGGATTTAATGCTTCCTGCCATATCAGGAGAAGAGATAATTTCGCAAATAAGAAAAATTAAAACAATGCCTATTATAGTTATTTCTGCAAAGTTGGCACAGGATACAAAGATAGAGGTATTAAAACTTGGGGCTGATGACTTTATCTCGAAGCCCTTTGATGTTAACGAGGTTTTAGCAAGGGTTGAGGCTCAGCTAAGACGATATATGGTGTTTTCTAATGTAGCTGAAAAGCAAAGTGTTCTAAAGTATAAGGATTTAACTTTAAACCTTGAAACAGTAGAAGTAAAGGTCAGAGAGCAGAAAATTATCTTAACAGCAAGAGAATTTGCAATATTAGAGCTAATGATGTCATATCCAAATAAGGTTTTTACAAAGGCTAACTTATTTGAACGTGTTTGGAATGAGGAATTTCTAGGTGATGATAATACGGTAAATGTGCACATAAGCAACCTTAGATCAAAACTAGCCAAAGCAGCTCCAGATACAGAATATATCAGAACAGTATGGGGGATTGGATTTAAGATGGGAGAATAAACTTAAGACTTTCTTAAGTTTTTCTTTATTGTATCTTGTAGATTATGTTTTAATATATAATCATACAAGAAAAAGGAGGTTGACCTATAAGTGGTTGAGACAGTATTGAAGACGAAAAACATCACAAAGAAATACAATAGCCATATTGCTGTAAACAATGTTAACATTGATGTAAAACAAGGAGATATATATGGACTTGTAGGTAAAAATGGAGCGGGCAAAACAACTCTGCTTAGAACTATAAGCGGACTTATAATGCCATCAAATGGAGAAATAGAGATGTTTCATGAAACATCTAAAGATGGACTAAACAAAGCAAGAAAGAGGACAGGGTGTATAATTGAAACTCCAAGCTTTTTTCCATACTTATCTGCAAGGAAAAATCTTGAGTATTATAGAATACAAAAAGGTATTGTAGAGAAAAGTTGTGTAGATGATGCTCTTAAAGCAGTAGGACTTGAGGATACAGGAAGGAAGAAATTTAAAAATTTTTCTCTTGGAATGAAGCAACGTTTAGGATTAGCATTTGCAATAATGGGAAGCCCGGATTTACTTATTCTAGATGAACCTATAAATGGACTAGATCCAACTGGAATTGTAGAATTTAGAGAACTATTACTAAAGCTTAATAGAGAAAGAAACATAACAATAATTATTTCAAGTCATATATTAGGAGAACTTTCTCAAATTGCAACAGTTTATGGTTTTATTCATAAAGGTGAGCTTGTAGAGCAAATATCATCAAAGGAACTAGAAGAAAAGTGTAGGAGTTGCTTGTCAATTAAGGTAAACGACACTGGAAAAGCTACGGTAATAATTGAAAATCAGCTAGATTGCAGCAAATATGAAGTACTTAATAATAATGAGATAAGATTGTATGAATATATAGATACTCCAGAAATAGTCTCAAAAGCTCTTATAAATGGCGGAGTTATGGTATCTTCAATTAATCAGATTGGTGCAAATTTAGAAAACTATTTTATCGATTTAATTGGAGGTGTTCATAATGATTAATTATATAAGGGCAGAGCTTTATAGAAGTTTTAAACGACTTTATTTCTGGAACCTTGTAGGGATAATATCTATACTAGCATTGTTAGTTAATACTTTTGTTGTTGTACCAAATGCTAATTTTGAGCTGTTACTTATAATGGGGATTCAAATGCTTAGTGTACCAGTTTTTTTAGTATTCATGATAATTGACATGGTGACAGGAGAGGAAATAAAGAATTTGACATTGAAGAATGTTGTGGCATTTGGTATTTCAAGAAACAAGTTAGTTTTATCAAAAATAATTGTTACAGTTATTCTATCTTTCATAGCGGCTATTATAATATTAACTGTTTTTTTAGGTAGTGGAGCAATGTTGTTTGGAGTTAAAGATGTTCCTTTAGATTTATTTAAGGATTTTCTACTAAGACTATTGGCAGCAATTCCATTATGGATTGGTGCTATATCAGTGGGGACTATGATGAGTTTTATTTTTACGAACTATACATTATGTGGTTTTGTATATGCGGGAGCTTTTGTTGTAATAGGACCTATTTTAAAGTTACTTTCAACATTTGTTTCTGACAAATTTATATATATTTATAATATTTTAATTACAACGCAGCTGAAAAGCTTAAGTGCTCAAACTGTGACAAATAATGATTTGATTTCCGCAGTTATAACAGGGATTATATATTCAGTAGTATTTATAATTCTTAGCATGATGTGTTTAAGTAAGAAAGAAGTTAAATAAAGACGGTGAGAATTTATGCGCATAAATGTTATTATTGGAATCCTTTTAATTTTAACTGGTGTTATTGTTTATCTTGCCGGTACAATGCAAGAAAATAATAGATAATAGATTAGTTTTGTAAATTATATAAAAAAGATGGTGAGCCTTATGGAAACTTTAATAATTGCTTTTCTTGCAGCTATAGCAGGCATATTTGCCATCCTTTATTTTTTATCGAGAAAAGAGATTAATGGTATAACAAGTCAATTGAATAATATTAATGGAAATAATACTAACTCAAAAACATTGCTTTCTTCACCAAATAAAGCGATAGAAAAGTTAGCTATAGAGATAAATAAGATCTTAGAGGAAAAACAAAAATCAGAAATTGAGCATAAAAAGATGGACATGGAGCTTAGACAGGCTATTGCAAATATGTCTCATGATTTACGGACTCCTCTTACATCTATAATGGGATATATACAGCTTATAGAGGATGACAGTTTATCTAGCCATGAGAAGAAAGAATATACTGACATAATTAAAAGAAGAGCTGAATCATTGCAAACTCTAATATCTAGTTTTTATGATTTATCAAGACTTGAAGCTAAGGAATACAAATTTGAACTTAATTCATTGAACTTAAAGAATATAATATATGACTTAATGGCTTCCTTCTATAAGGATTTTTCAAGCAAGAACATAGAGCCAATCATTGATGTAGACGAAAAAGCTTATTTAGTCATTGCAGATGAAAATGCAGTAAAAAGAATATTTTCAAATCTAATACAGAATGCTTTAAAATATGGAAATGATTTTGTTTCTATATCACTAAAGAAGCATAAGGGCTATGTTGTGACAACTTTTACAAATGATGCGCCTAACCTAAGTGAGGAAGATGCAAGTCATCTGTTTGAGCGTTTTTTTACAGTTGATCGTACAAGGAGTGGGAAAAGCACTGGGCTTGGCCTTGCCATAACAAAACAATTAGTTGAGCAGATGGGGCATAAAATTTCTGTGGACCTATGTGATAGTAAGCTTAGTATTATAATAAGGTGGAAAGTAAAGTAAAATACCAAAGATTAAAGAAAATGAGTCAAAGGATAATCAATCAATCCTTTGACTCATTAATTTATTACTTAGTGTAATTATCGAAATAACCTTGGATATATACAATTGGTGTTCCTTTATCTCCACTGCCTGAAGTTAAATCGCAAAGTGAACCAATAAGGTCTGTAAGTCTTCTAGGAGTAGTACCTTGCGCTTCCATAGCCCCTACAAGGTTTGATTCTTTATTTTTAATATGTTCAGAAATAGCTTTTTTAAGCTCTTCTCCTCTTAAATCTGCAAAGTTATTATCTGCAAGATATTTTAGTTTAATTTCATTAGGTGTACCTTCAAGACCTTTAGTGTGAGCTGGGGATACCACAGGGTCTGCAAGCTCCCAAATCTTACCTACAGGATCTTTAAAGGCGCCATCTCCGTAAATCATAACCTCAATAGTTTTTCCAGTTTTCTCTTTAATCATGGCTTGAATACTATCAACAACAGGTTGGCAGTCCCTTGGGAAAAGCTTTATGCTTTCTTCTGTTGCTTTATTTGAGCCTAAAAGACCATACTTTTCGTTATAGCCGCTATCGTCAATAGAAGAAGTTAAAATATCATCAAGACCGTAAATTTTCTTTCCGCCATTTTCTTTTAATATTCTTTTGGTTCTAAATCTTGTGTGAATATCACATGTAAGAACACTTGTTGTATAATCTAAAATAGTTTTTGGATTATTTGAGAATATGATTTCACATTCTGCACCATATTCTGTGATTAAAGATTTATAATAATCTATATAATCAACACCAGTAAAAGTATGTTTGTTGTATCCAAAATAGTTACGGAATTCACTTTCTGTTAAAACATCAGTCCAAGGATTAACGCCCTTTTCATCAAGTAAATCTATATCTACTAAATGGTTACCTACTTCATCAGATGGATATTGGAGCATTAATACTACTTTTTTTGCTTTTTTTGCAATGCCGCGAAGACAAATGGCAAAACGGTTACGACTTAAAATAGGGAATATTACTCCAATAGTATCTTCACCAAATTTTGAATGCACATCTTTTGAAATGGCCTCAATGGTTGCATAGTTACCTTGAGTACGAGCAACTACAGACTCAGTTATTGCAACTATATCTCTATCATTTATTGAAAAACCTTCTATATCTGAAGCTTTTAATATACTGTCTACAACGATTTCTGATATATTGTCTCCTTCCTTAACAATTGGAGCTCGAAGACCTCTAACAACAGTTCCAACTACTCTTTCCATTCCAATCTCTCCTTAAATTCATATTTTAGAAGAAACATTTATCCTTCATTTGTAATATACAATATTTTATGATATAAGTAAAATAAATAGATTTGATATTAGATATAAGGGGTGCTTATATGTCAATCAAATTGGATTTATATAAAGCTTTCTGTGAAGTAGCTAAATATAATAGCTTTTCTAAGGCTGCAAAATCTCTTTATATGACGCAGCCAGCCGTTAGTCAAGCAATCATGCAGCTTGAAGCTGAGTTAGATGTAAGGCTTTTTACTAGAACACCAAAGGGTGTTATTCTTACAAATGAAGGAAAGCTCTTGTTTGAGTATGCAAATTCAGCTATTAATTTAATTGATGTAGGGGAAAAAAAGCTTATGGAAGCCAAAAATCTAATGGTAGGAGATCTAAAAATAGGAGTAGGAGATACTATCTCGCGTTATTTTTTATTACCGTATCTAGAAAAGTTTCACAATAAATATCCCAATATTAAATTCAAAATCATTAACCGTACAACTATAGAACTTTGTACGCTGCTAAAGTCCGGGGAAATTGATATTGCAATATGCAACCTGCCTATTGAAGATTCTTCTATTGAAGTAAAGGAACTGCTGATTATTCATGATATTTTTGTCTGCGGTGATAAGTACAAAGATAAGTCCTCTATGCCTTTGAGCTTTGAGGAATTAACAAAATCTCCATTGATATTACTTGAATCTAAGTCAAACTCAAGGCAGTATGTAGAAAGATATATATTATCAAAAGGTATAAAAATAGAGCCAGAAATTGAGCTTGGTTCCCATGAGCTATTATTAGAATTTGCAAAGATTAACTTAGGCATATCCTGTGTTATTAGAGAATTTTCATACGAATACTTACAAAAAGGCTTACTTTATGATGTAAAATTAATTGAAGAAATCCCAGAGAGAGGCATAGGAGTTTGTTCCTTAAAAAGTGTATCTCTCTCACCTTCCTCCACGAAATTTGTAGAGTTATTAGAAGATGAGAGATATATAATGGAGTCTTAGTTTACGCAGAAGTTCTAAGACCTTTATTTGAATTTGGTGTAGTTGGACTTTTGGGTGTAATGCTATTATTAATTACAAAACTTAAATCCTTAGCTTCATTAAAATACTGCTGCTCATTAAAGGGGCTTAGCCTGTTATATATAACTCCAGCCATTGGATTATGAAGCTTGTTATAGTAATAATATATTTCATTAGCCAGCACAGGGGTAGAATATTCTCTTCCTTGAAGCTTAAAGCTTGAAGCATAAGGCTCAAAGAGATGTATATATTCTGGCGGGATATATACTAATGTATCTTTATTAAGATGTTTAACACAATTTATTTTTTTCGCTTCTTCAGAATTACTGTACCAGTGTTTTTTGGCTACGGTACAATTATAGCTGCAGTAAGAGTTTGCTAGTATTGCATAATTGTACTTTTGAGGCAGCTCCTTTAGCCTGCTTAACGCTCTGTTAAAGGGAAAATGAAGTACAATTTTATCATACATTGAATAGTCATTTTCAGCGATATCATTTGCACTTAGAGTCTTAGTTATAGAAGCAACTACATTATAGTTTGAATCTTTATTTTTTATATTTAATGCGAGCTGATCATTATTTACTACAAAGTCTTTAATACCTAATTTAAAATAATAATCTAACTTTTCCATTGGAATTGGTTCAGCCTCTTGAAACAGTATAGAAGGTCTATAACCTCTACTTAGCATTTCTTCTATTATTTTAGTATATTCATCTCTAGACTCAGGCACCTTATAAGTCCAACCATTTACATTTACATTTTCCACATGGCTCCTAGCATTTATGCCATCTTCTTTGAAAGGAGATAAAAACAAAAACTCAATCCAGTTTTTATCTATATTATTATCCAAAAAATTTAGGAGCTCTATATCGAAGTTGAAGGGTATTTCAAATTTTTTCATGATAATCATCCTTCCTATTAACTATTTAAAGGACTAATAAAATCCATAATATTTTGACATTAAAAAGCTACAATAACATTTTATTACTTTTGGTGAAATTCGCAATAGTGTTTTAGAAGAAAATAAACCATAATTAAACAAAAACTCCTTCTTAATAGAACTATAGTTCATAAAAGAAGGAGCTTTAAAACAACTCATATTATATTAATTCTAATTTTCACCATCAAAATATCTATAAAGTACCTTTACAAATTCAGGTATTGTCTTCTGAGCAGAGATACCTTTTGCTCTGCGTTCAAAATCTAATTCTCTTTCCAAGGATTTTAGTCCATAATTAATTAGCTGATTAGATTCAATCTTTATTCCTGTTGCATAATAATACAAATCCTTCAGAATAGCTAATGCTTCTTCATTGTCTATTAATGCAAAGGATGAAAATAGACAGAAGCCTAGGTTTTCTAGCATAATAATTTTACTATAGAGCAGCTCTAAATCACTGATATCATCAAATTTTTTCTTCATGGTGAGCTTTATGTTAAAGTCTTTTTCTTCTGTTGTGGAAGGTCTTGAAACCATAGGCAAAAGCTCTGACTTTTCACTGTAAAGCTTATATATGCCTTGGGTTCTGCTGCCTATTACTCTACCAGGGATGTTTAACTCTTCTACATCTGACAATAGCTTCATTAGGATTTCCTTAGTCCCTGTGATGTTTTCTGCCTTTAAATAAAGAGCACATGCAAATATAAGCTCTATAGAATCCAAACCTAATTCAAATGCACCTTTATTAAATTCCTTTGTAAAAGCCATATCATCTATATCAAATATTCCCTTTAATGCTGCATAGGCTTCACTTTCTGCCGGGGATGAAAACATATTGTCATGGCTATTACTATGTCTATTCAAACACCCTATAACACATAAGGGAGCACAGGTTCTGTTTATTTTTTTATCAAGGATTTTGGTAGTGGCTTTTTTCTCTTTCTTTTTAAATTGTATATTCCTACCATCCTTTAGCATTTTCATCAATGTTATAGAACCATAGCCTGGCAAGGCTCCACCGCAAATAGGGTCTCCTACTATTATCTTTCCTAGCTTTTTTGCCTCTATTCTTAAGCTTTCCTTATTAGCCACACTACTATTAAAATAGTTATCTGATTGCACTACAATAGCCTTTAGTCCCTTACTTCCAAAAATATCACCAAAGCATCCCCTAGAGCAGTAATATACAGGCTCTCCCTCTGGATAAGTACTAAATGTAGTGCTTAAAGGAAGTTGAGCTTCTCCGCTAGGTCCTATACCTACTATGCCAGAATTGCTTCCATAAATATCTCTAAGACAGTCTATAGTATTACTCACTTTTAAGTTTTTCAGGTTATTTTCGTAGGAAATTCTACACCCATCAGAATTTATAGTTATTACAGCATTTTTGTCTTTGCTTTTTCCTTTTATAATCACAGCAGCCACATCCAAAGATGCAAGCTTCTGTGCTATAGCTCCAGTAATATTATTTACTTGTAAGCCTTTTTCTCTCTGAGCTTTAGTAGCTAAGACAATTCTTCCAGTACTAGGTACATTAGTCCCTGTAAATAATCCAGGAGCCATGACTATTACATTATCTTCATCAAATCTATCTGTATTTTCTCTTACATTTTTCTCAACTAAATATCCAGCAAGACCTCTTCCATAATGCCCTATAGAATTCAAATCATAATTTTCTATTAAGATATTTTCATGAGATAAATCTATGGTGCAGAGTTTCTTCATTATTTGACCCCCTTATATATCTATAGCTTTCTATTAGCTCTTTACTATATTGACTTTTAGCATTTATACAGAAATCTTTGTAACTCTCATCGTCTACAACCTTTCCATCCTTCATGACTATAATCCTATCCCAATATCCATCGAGAAGCTCTATATTATGTACTATTGTGATTAATGTTGTACCATGCTTAAGCCTTATATTGTTAAAGCTTTTAAATATATCTCTGCTGCTTTCTTCGTCTAGCATAGATGTGCATTCATCTGCAATAATTATTTTAGGATTAGGAATCAATGCTCTTGCAATGGCAGCTTTTTGACGTTGACCGCCACTCAAGGTGGATACCTTTTTATCTAGTAGAGAGTGTAATCTTGGATCTACTAGGCTTAGGGCTATATCTATATTCATAAACTCTCTTTTGTGTCTCCTGCAAATTTTAATAGGCTCTTCTAGCTCAGCTCTGAGACTTCTTTCAGATTCCAAAGAACTATAAGGATCTTGAAATATATATTGAATATCTGCACATATATCAAAGGCCCTTTTTCTTAAAGGCATTAGGGGGGCTCCCTTGTATAATATTTGACCTTCATCTAGGTAATCTAATCCTATTATGGTTTTAGCTAAGGTTGTTTTCCCACTTCCGCTTTCTCCAATGATTGCTGCCATTTCTCCTTCTTTGAAGGCTAAATTTATGTTATGTAATATTTTTTTACTTACGTAGGATTTATTTAGATCTACTATCTTAAGCAATTTCCATTCCTCCTAAATGTTGATTACTCTATTACAGATATTTTGTAAAAAGCCTTCGTCGTGAGAGACTATAATTATTGTTAATGTGTTTTCAATATATTTAAGAAATTCAATGATAGTTTTTAATGTTATAAAGTCTAAGGCAGAGGAGGGTTCATCTAATACTAATATTCTAGGCTCTTTTATATAACAAAGCATCAACAGGACTCTTTGCTTCATACCACCGCTTAGCTCATAGGGATATTTTTTTAAGACGTCTTCATTAAGATTTAAAGCTTTTAATATTTCTATAGCTTTATTACGTTCATAACTTAGCTTATTTCCTTTTAGGGTTAACTTTAGATGGTCTTCTACAGAGATACTAGGATTTAGTGCATCCTGAGAAAATTGGGGCATGTAACTGATATATGAGAATTTCTCCCTTTTCCAAGATTTAAGCTCTCGCCCTAGAAGCAGGTATTTTTCATATTCAATAGAACCAGGAAAGTTTACAGAAAAAAGGGAGTTTAATAGAGATGTTTTCCCACAGCCACTTTTTCCCATTATTCCAACAAATTCGCCTTCGTATATTTCAATATCCTTATATGCAAAAGTCTTTCCATCTTTATATGTTATTTTATAATTTTTTAAGTCCAGTATTTTTTGTGTGCTCATAATATCCTACCTTTCTTCAAAGGTTAAGCAGCTTAGTGAAACTATAAATATGCATATACAGAATACTGGCGGGAGCAAATACCAAAGATAAACACCATCATAGAATACTCCTTCGTAATCTATCGCTGTTTTTATCATCTTTCCCCAAGTCTTTATTAGAGGGTCGCCTATTCCAAAATATGATAAAGTAGTTTCATATACAGCAGCCTTGCTACATTGAAGTATGAACATAGTGGCAAGTATAGGTTTTATGTCATACCATAGTTTTTTAAATAAATCGAAAATATTTCCCTTTAGAAGAAGAGTATATTTAACTTTATTTTTGTCAATTACAGACATAAGCATTGATCTTACTATTCTAAAGACTCTACCCCATGAAAAAAACACAATGGCATATAATGTGTTCTCTAAAGAGGGCTTAGCAAAGGTAGCGAAAAACAGTATTATAATTATTTCAGGAATCATTAAAAACATGTCTGAAATTCTTAGAATGGCTTTATCTATAAAACCTTTATAATACACAGCTATAACAGCCAATAGACTTCCTAAAACGGTACTAAAAAGCCCTGAAACTAAGGATATAGTTATAGTTATTCTAAATCCATTTAAAAGCAATGTATATAGGTCATGTCCCATTTCCCCTGTTCCTAGTAAGTGCTTTATAGAAGGAGACAGTAAGGTCTCGAAGCTAAAGTCTGTGACTTCGTAAGGAGATAAAATGGGACTTAATATTGCTATAATTAAAAATATAACTAAAATCCAAAATGAAACTTTTTTTAAATACATATTTAGTACCTCGTTTTAAACTTTTTCAAAAGGGATTCAAAGACTATAGTTACGAAAAGCCCATAAAAAGCTATTAATAGCAATATTCCTTGCATCAATGGATAATCTCTGCTAGAGGCTGCTATTTTCAAAAGCTGACCCATTCCAGGATATGAAAAAATAGATTCTACAAAAATAGAGCCTGTGATAGCATATATAAATTGTATATTAAGCTTACCAAGCATTTCTGGAATCATGTTGTAAAATATATACTTTTTCTTTATATCCTTTGGCTCTATATTTAAATAATTGGCCATTAAAGTATAGTTTTCCTTATTTATTTTCTTTGCGCTGTTGTAAGCCATTATATATAGTGATGGTATTTCACCCATTACTAGAGCCATTAATGGAAGAAATGAATGCTTTAGTACGTCCATATAAAAGTCTTTGGTAAAAAACTCAATTCCTACAGTATAGGCTCCTCCAGATGGAAACCACCTAAGCCTGTAAGAAAAAATAAGCTGAATTATTAGACCTAATAAAAACACTGGTATGGCTTGAAGTGAGATGATGGATATTAGCTTAACTTTTGAGGGACGCTTATTTAATGCATCATTTATGGCTAATGGAACCGCTGCAAAAAAAGATAATACTAGGGAGACCATGGATATAAAAAGTGTCCATGGTATTCTCCCTAAGATCAATGCTAATACAGGCATTTTATAATAAAAGGAATATCCTAAATCAAGTGTAAATATTTGCTTTATGTATATTAAAAACTGATTTATTAAAGGTTTGTCCGGAGAATAATAGTCCTTGAAGGTGTTGAAGGTATCTTCTGGCAGAGACAGATTAAGTATATAGGTATCTGTTTCGCTTAGTGCCAATGGACTTCCTGGTATAATTCTAGGAAGAAAAAAACTAAGCACTAATATTAAAACAACATATAAAAGATACTTGAACCTGGACAAATCCTTATATCTTGCCATTACTTATTCCATGTCCCCTTTATGAATACTAACTTATTTTGTACTGTAGGAACCGCAATAGCTACCCCATCTTTTGTGAAGAACCAACCATCAAATACACCATCATCGTAAGCAAATGTAATCTTCCTGTAGTTTAGAGTTAAAGTTGGAAGCTCCTCTGCTATGATTTCCTGAAGTTTTGCGACTTGTTCATATCTTTTATCTTTGTCTAATTCCTTTAACTGTTCTTCAAAAATCTTGTTAAACTCTTCATTACTCCAATTTACACCGCCTTGAGTGGTTATTTCTGGAGTTGAACCGCTAGAAGGACTAGAAACGAATCTTTGTAGAAGAACAGGATCCCCACCAAAAGAGCCATGTCCACTAAGGGCTAGTGTAAATTTCCCTTCTTTAATCATCGAATCTACAGATTTAGAATCTAATGCTTTAACCTCAAGGTCAATTCCAATATCATTCATATATTTTTTTAGCATTTCTGTTTGTGGAATATCGCCTTCTGATGCTATCAATTCATATTTTAACTCTTTACCTTTATATTCTAATATTCCATCAGAATTAGTGTCCTTTATACCAAGACTATTCAATAACTCTTTTGACTTTTCAGGGTTATAATCATAGCTTTTAACATCTTTATAGTACCATTCAGATTCAGGATGAATATGTCCTGGGTTACCTAGGTCAGATCCACCTTTCAAAGCTTTAGCAACATATTCATCTCTATTTATTCCGTAATAAAGCGCTTGTCTAAATTCTTTAATATTAAACTCTTCTACTGCAAAGTTAAAATATAGTCTGCCAACCCAAAAACCTGGTCCTTCTATAACCTTAAACTTACCAGCTTCTTTTAGCTGTTTAGCTTCACCATATTTAATATTATTAGCACCATTTAGTTCGCCATTTTCTAAAGCTTCCTTTGGATTATTAGATGCAGATATGATGAGTTTATCTATTACAGGTTTTCCTAAGAAATAATCCTTATTGGCACTAAAAATATAGCTGCCTGCTTCCTTGTCATATTGTACAAGCTTTAATGGACCTGAGCCTATTACAGCATCTTCTGTATTAAACTTTTCTGGCTCAGTTATATTTTCCCATATGTGTTTTGGCATAATAGGCACATTTCCTGCTATGTCTGTAATGAATGGTGCATATATGTCTTTAAGTTCAATTTCAACCGTATGATTACCTATTGCCCTAACTTCTTTAACTGGCGATACGGAAACCCATTGATAAGGATGTTCTTTTATGTAATCGAAGGAAAATTTGACGTCTTCTGAGGTTAATTCTTTTCCATCTGTAAATTTTGCATTCTCATTTAGATAGAAGGTCCATGTTTTATTATCATCTGAGACCTTCCACTCTTTAGCAAGTAATGGAACTATTCCTTTTTCATCTTTCCAAGTTAAAGTATCAAAAATATAGCTGGTCAATAAATAACCACGACCCTTTGATGAAACAGTATATACAGATGGATAACCTAAATTATCTCCATCTATTCTAAGGATTCTTTCTTCAGTACTCTCTTTAGCTTCATCAGCGCTATTTTCTACTGATTGGGAGCTATCTTGTGGGACATTTTCATTAACAACATCTTTGCTGTTACATGCTACCATAGAAAAAGCTAAAACTATAACTAATAAAATAGATAGTAATCTTTCCAATTGCATTTCCCCCTCTTTTAACATTAATATTGAAAATCTTTTAACAATGTGATTTTAACATAGGGACAAACCGCATATCAATTGATTGGAGTAAGTATAGGATATTTTAATAAGTTGTCTACGGAGTATTTGTTTAGTCAATACTTATATAAATTTTTGTGCAATAAAAAACCGTAACCTTTCTGTAACGCATTGAGAAATAGAAAGTATTAATATTATTAATAAGAGATATAAATACATAAGGAGGAATAAAAAATGAAGAAAAAATTATTTTATCAAACATTAAGTCTAGTAACTGTAGTAGCATTAAGCGTATCAATGACAGGGTGCCATTCCTCTGCCAAAGCTGATAGTCAGCAGGTAATAACCAAGGAAATGCAAGTTCAGGAGAAGACAGTAAAGGTTTCGGAAGATTATGTTGAAGGTGAAGTTAAAGTTCCTGTTATTTCAAACTTATCAGATTCCAAAGTTCAAGAAAAGATAAACTCTACTCTAAAAAATGATATTATGAAATTCGTTGATGATCAAAAATCTTCAAGTGAATACTATAAGGAAGATAAGAATTTTACAAAGCTATTGATATCAGTTGATTCAAAGGTTACATTTAAGAGTGATAATCTCATAAGTATGTTGATTTGCAAAAAAGTAAATGATGGAAAAAATTATTCATTCGAAAACAAAGTAGCATATACTTTTGATTTGAAAACAGGAAAAAATGTTTACTTAGATAAACTTATTAATGGAAATGAAGATTATAAAGAAACTATTAAAAACTATATTGAAGGAAAGTATAAGTCAAAAAGCAATATAAGAAAATCAGATATTAGAGACAATAATTATTACTTAGGAGATGGCAAGCTATTTATTTTCTTCCAAGATTACTTGGCAAATGAAGAATCTAATGAAAAAGATGAATACGAAGTTCCTTTCAAAGCATTTAAAGAAGGGATAAATATTCAACCTAAGCTAGAGCCTAGTGCAGTATCTGTAGATTCAAAAAAGACTAGAGAATCAGATGAGTATTTTGAGGCAAATATAGAGACTCCTGTTATTTCTGGACTAAAGGATGAGAAAATACAAGATTTAATCAACAAAAGATTTGAAGAAGAAGCTTTAAAGTTTAGAGATGGAATTAAGAATTCTTCAAAGAAAGACCATGAAGAGGCACAAAAAAGTGGATATAACTTAAATAAATACTCTGCATATGTAAGCTTTGAAGAAAAAAGAAACCAAGGAGATTTGCTTAGTATATATGTAACATATTATCAATATACTGGTGGAGCTCATGGAATGCATGCTGATGTTACTTATAATATCGATTTAAAAACAGGAAATTTAATTGAGCTTAAGGACTTATTTAAAGAAAATGTTGATTACAAAAAAATAATTGATAGCAAAATAAAAGAGCAAATTAAAGCTCTTAATGAAGATGAGAAAAACTTCTTAATAAAATCAGGTCAAAAAGAAGAAGATTTCTATCCTGTTTATGAAGGCTTTGATGGAATAAGTGAAGATCAATCATTTTATTTAACTGATGATAAATTAGGTATATACTTTGGCTTGTACGAGATTGCCCCTTATGCTGCTGGAGTGCCTACTTTTGAAATTTCTATAAAAGATTTAAGCGAATACATGAAACCTATACAATAGATTATCTTATTTTGATAATTGCCCGAAAGAGCATTTAGCATAGAAAAGCACAGATTATTTTACATTATTTCAAAAAAGGTGATGGCACTATTTTACTAGTGTTATCACCTTTTCAACTTTACCTGATAGCTAAAAGTTCTAGGACTCTTTTTCTTACCAGCAAGAGGGAGTAGAAACTTAGCCTTGATTAGTCTCAATAAATCCATTAAAAGGACTCGATAAGTACATCCATTATTCCACCACATACCATGCCTTCATCTTCAGCTACATTTCCAGTCATATCAACATGTTCTATAGTATATTCTTTATTTAGTATTGTATTTCTTGCGATGGTTATTATACTTGCCTCGCTGCAGCCTCCACCAATACTTCCCATAATCTTGCCATCAAGCCAAACAATCATTTTCGCTCCAGCTTTTCTAGGAACAGAACCTTTAGAGGAGATTATAGTAATAAGTGCTCTAGGAGTTTCTGATTCTCTTATCATTTCATCAACTACAGCATCATCAAATTCAGGCCAATTAAACTTCACACCAGATTCCTTTGCAGTATTTCCCCTAGCTCTTCTAAAGCTAATAACTTGTGCAATTATAGAAATAGCTATTTCTTCAGGGGTAACAGCACCAATATCTAGTCCAATTGGAGCGTTTACACCATCCATTATTCTTTCTTTAGAATAACCCTCATCCAACAATTCTTCTTTCATGGCTTTTACTCTACGTTTTGAGCCTATCATACCTATGTATGCTGGGTTATAGGCCAGTGTATTACGTAAACAAATTCCATCATGTCTATGGCCTCTCGTAACAATTACAACAAAGTCAGATTTTCTAATATTAAGTTGAGGAAAACAGTTCTCAAAGCTATCACAGATAACTTCATCTGCCTCAGGAAAACGGCTAGGATTTGCAAAGGACGGTCTATCATCTACAACTACAACAGAAAAACCAACTTTAACTCCAAATTCTGCTACAGGTTTAGCAACATGTCCGCCTCCCAAGATAATCAAACGTGGTTTTGGGAAATAGGGTTCGATTAAGATAACTTCTTCTTTATTATCAACAAGCTGAAGATTACCTGTATTAAAGGCAAACAATATTTTCTGGCGAAGATCTTCCTCCATATTCATAAATAATGGATTACTTTCTAAATTATCTTTAACTAAAATATATTTATTTGCTATGGAACCTTTTTTGCTGCTAATAGGTTTCATATAGGTTAACATAACTGCTTCGTTACCAGAGGACAATTCATATGATAAATTTTTATAGATATCATTAAACACTTTTAGTCACCATCCAATCCAGATAAAATTTGTTACAATTATTTTATCACATTTTTAAAATTTTAAAAATTAAAGATTTAAATTATTGTATTTCTAATATACCCAATCTAAGCCTATTAAAGCAGCGTATATATTAGCATACATTTGTACAAAATAACTCTGAGGTGATATACTTATGAAAAAAATTGGCATAGAAAAAGGGTTAAGTAATATATCAGATTTTTTGACTAATGAAGGATATTCTGTGCAAGAATTAAGCGGCTCAATAAAAGAAAACCTTTCAAAGCTAGACGGGCTAGATGCCATAATAACTTCAGGACTAGATACAGATATGATGGGTCACAGTACTACACAAACTAAAACTCCTGTAGTAAATGCAGATGGATTAACTCCACAAGAAGTTAAAAGCATGATTGAAAGACAAACAAAATAAGCATTATTTTTAATCAACAAGAAGGACTATTAATATAACTAGTCCTTCTTAATATTTAATGTTAATTATTCATAAGATAATTGCTTAATCCAACGGTTTTCTTCACATCTATGACAAAAGCAATGCCTTTACCTGGTTTATTAATACCAACTTTATCTGAAATAGCCTGTAGCACTTGTTCTGTTTTTCCAGCATCTACAAGGGTCAATACTATTTCTTTTTCTGGCTCCATAAGAAAGCCAAAGAGCTTTGCAACCTCATGTATTCCAGAGCCTCTTCCGCTAATGACAGTACCACCTTCAGCCCTTGCTGATTTTGCAGCATTTATTACATCAGATGAATATCCTTTATTAACAATAGTAATAATTAAATCAAACTTATTATCATCCATTTTAAACACCCCCATTCCTATGTGTCCATTTTTCTAGTAGATGGGTAATGCCAAGGTGATTTTTTACGTCTATAACAAAGGCAATTCCATTGCCTGGCTTATTTAGATTTGCCTTGTCAGAAATAGAATTAATTACATCGTCAACGTACTTTTGCTGAACTAAAGTAAGGATTATTTCCTTTTCTGGATCAAAATCAACTCTTAAAACATCTTCATATATATTTTGTTCTGCTATTCCTTTGCCTAAAATAACAGTTCCACCTTCTGCACCTGATTTCTTTGACACGTCTATGACGTCTTGTCCTAAGCCTTTTTTTACTATAGTAATAATCAAACTATATTTGTTTTCGTTAATATTATTACCTGTCATAGGCTTTCTCCTTTCAATTAAATAAATAAAACTTAAAGAATGAGTAATTTCTAATATATATTTTATTATATTTTACTTAGGGTGGCAAATCAATATTATACAGTAAACTACCTAGTAAAACTAAACCGTAACTTTTTTGTAAAGTATTAGGTTGCAGAAAAGCTTATTATTATAATGTATAGTATTAAAATATTAGTAGGAATAAGTGAAATAAAAGGGAATTATTACATGCACTATAGGGTTACATGATAAAAACATACAGGGTATAATTAATTATTAGAAAGATATAATTCTGGAGTGATGAATATGGGTGAAATAAAAACAAAAATACTAGTAGTTGAAGACGAATCCTCAATTAGAAAATTCATTTCCATCAATTTAAACAGAGCTGGTTTTGAAGTAATGGAAGCCGAATCTAGTGAACAAGCCTTAGAGATAATAAATAGCTTTAAACCTGCGGTAGCTATTCTAGATGTAATGTTACCTGGGATTGATGGCTTTACATTATGTAATTATTTACGTAATATGTCTCCTCATATGGTCATAATAATGTTAACTGCTAAAGGTCAAGATACTGATAAAATAAACGGACTTGAAACTGGTGCAGATGATTACATGGTAAAACCCTTTAATCCTATGGAATTAATAGCAAGGATAAATGCAAATTTAAGGAAAATTCATAATATAAACAAACCATCTACAAAAAGGCTTAGCCTAATGGATATGGAAATTGATTTGGATGCTCAAAGGTTCTTTAGAAAAGATGAAGAAATAGAGCTAACTCCAACAGAATTTGCTATTATGAAGATGTTTTTACAAAATCCAGACAAAGCATTAAACAGACATGAAATATTGGATGTAGTGTGGGGGAAAAACTATTTCGGCGACATTAAAATCGTGGATGTAAATGTTAGGAGAATACGAGAAAAAATAGAGGACAACCCCTCTGAGCCTAAAATAATTGAAACAGTATGGGGAGTAGGATATAGGTTGCGAGGAGAGAACTAAAGTGAAGAGTATGAAGAGTATTAAGAAAAGATTAGTTGTATATTTTATGTTTATAATAATAATTACGGTAGTAACTTTAGAAATCTTTTTGATCAATACTGTGAAGCAAAATTATTATAAAAATTTAGAAGATAATTTGTATAATCAGATTAAAATATCTTCTGATCTTTATTATAAATATTTTTCAGATGCTACATTGCATGAAAACGTATTAAATAATGTAGATACTTTTTGGAGGCAAACTACGGCTCAGGTTCAAATAATTGACTTAGATAAAAATATTATTATGGACTCCATTGGAGTTACTTCCTTTGATAGTACAAAAATGGATGATGTAAATAAGGCACTTAATGGACAAAAGGGAAAATGGATTGGAAAGGTTGATTATGACACAGAACAGGTTATGGCTATCTCATACCCTCTTAAATCAGGAGATAATATTGTTGGGGCATTAAGATTTATTACTTCTCTTAGGGAAGTAAATAATGATATCAGGGAAATAGCATCTGTTTTTATTTGGTTTGGATTAGTAGTAGTCTTAATTTCAGGTTTTGTAAGTATATTATTAGCAAAATCAATAATAGGTCCATTAAAAGAAGTAACTAGAGTTGCAGAGAAAATGGCATTAGGAGATTTCAAAACTAGAAGCAATAAAAGGCATGATGATGAAATTGGAAAACTTTCTGATACTTTAAATTATATGGCAACAGAAATTATTAAAAGAGAGCAGTTAAAAACAGATTTCATATCTTCTGTTTCTCATGAATTGAGAACCCCATTAACATCTATAAAAGGCTGGGCTGTTACACTTAAACAAGGCTACGAAACAAAAGAAATTTTAACAGATGGACTTGATATTATAGAGAAAGAAAGTGATAGGCTTACTCTCATGGTAGAAGAGCTACTAGACTTTTCGAAGTTCGTCTCAGGAAAAATTGTACTTGAAAAGCAGCTAGTTGATGTGATCGGTGTTATAGAACATATTAAGAAACAAATGACTCCGAGAGCTGTAAGGGACCTGATAGACTTTCAGGTAACATATGAAAGTAGTTTGCCAAAAACTTATTCTGATGGAAATAGATTAAAACAAGTGTTTATAAATATACTAGATAATGCTTTTACATTTACTCCACCTGAAGGGAAGGTAATATTTGATACTAAATATGAGCATCCAAATTTTATTTTTAACATAAAGGATACGGGCTGTGGAATACCGGAAGAGGAGCTCCCAAGAATTAAGGAAAAGTTTTATAAAGGGAAAACAAGTAAATCTAAAAACGGAATCGGATTGTCTATATGTGATGAAATAATCGCTTTGATGAATGGAAGTTTTGAGATAAAAAGTCAGCTTAATAAAGGAACTGAAGTAATAATTATTATTCCTTTGCAGGAGCGTGAATAAATGAAAAGGTCTAGATTTTTGCTTTTAGTTATGCTAATAACTTTAATGATGGCAGGATGTACAAATTTACAAACAGAGTCTACAGATAGAATATCATCTCCAAAAAACAATCAATCACCTGTTGCAGGTACGTGGAAGATTATTAGAGCAGTCGAGGAAAGTTCAAATGATAAAAAGACTAACACAGAAGAGTGGGAGAATAAAACACTTGAATTTTCAGAAGATTATATGACCTTAGGAGATTATTATTTAGAAAATCCTAGATATCAGGTTAAACGTGTTAATGGAAAACAATACTTGCTATATAGCCATAAGTCTTTCTTAAAAGACTTTAATATTCCTGATGCTGAGATGGAAGTTATAACGGTTATTGATAAGGACAAATATTTTTGTGATATTGTTAGAATCAGTGATAATGAATTGGTTTTAAGTATTCATAACTATAATTTTTACTTGAAGAAGATTTCTGATGAAGTGAATAAGGTCCCAATAGTTGAAGGACAGCAAAAGGAAGCTAATAGTTATAATTTTATATCCTATAAGGAGGATTCTCTCGTTCGTTCAGGCGTTTTATTAGGTTTGCGTTCTAATGATTCTAATAGTTCCAGTGAATATTCTTATAGAACAATATGGATTGCATCTAAAAACAAAATGTTGAATCCTATTTTGGAAACAGAGGGAATAGTATTTCCAAGGAGAAGTGGATTTTGGAAAATAGATACTAAAAGAAATACTGAAGCAAAAAGAACAGAGGATTTTTTATTTGCTTATAATGTTTCAACAGACAATCTTCATGAAGAAATAGAGTTAAAATCCGATTATTCAGATTGGTTAACGAAAATTGGACAAATTCACAAGCATATTGATTATATTGGCAATGATTATGTATCTATTGAAGTTTTGGGAAATGGAGGCTATGAGAATAGCGATAAAAATTGGTACGAAAATTCTCTTCAGATTCTGCCTATTGATAGTCTTTCAAGTAAAAAAAGTGTTAGAATTACTGACCTTTCAGGGGAAGAAAGCCTTGCATCTGTAAAGCTTGGAATACAAAAAACAATAGGGAAGCTAGGCATCAATGAAAACAACATAATAAACAGAGGCAAGGTTTTAGATAATTTCGGATTAGAGAGGAAAATGGGGCATTGGCTTTTCAAAGGGAGAATCAATTATATGTTAGAAAATGAATTTCACTTTGCTGATTACAATATTAATATTATTCCCCCTTCTAAGTTAGTTTTTTATGATGAGTTAAATATTCCTTGGACTTATATAAAAAACAAAGTACCAGGAGCAATCGATGCTTTTACTTCACCTAATAAGGATATAGTTCTTGTTCTCACAAAGAAAGAAATAATTATTTATGGAATCGAGAAAGGCGAAATTGAAAATATTCCTTTGAAAAGAATCGCCTTGAAGGGCAATGAAACTGTAATAATGGCAGAATGGGCTACAGGAGATTATGCAGAAAATTGGAGCAAAACTTTAGTGGGTTTATCTAATAATGATTAGTTAAAAAATATAGAAGTATATATTATTCAAATATCCTCTCTTATGGGAAATTTACTTTACTATAAGGGAGGATATTTTTGTGTCTATTATAAGCAATATTCAACACATATTTACACAAAATAGTACTAAAGTCCTAGAACAAATTTCATGTGTTGCCTAATTATGTATGATAATATTATATTTAGTATGATAATGTCGTTAAAATCACAATTATAGTGGTTAACAGCCTTAGTACTAAGTTAATATTTACTGGATGTGAATACTTTGCTATTGAAATTAATAGTTTTTTTATTATTAGCTTTTATCTTAATCTTATTTTTAAGTGATAGAATTGTAATTCTATTAGATAGATGCCTATCTAAAACTAAGTACAAACTATCACACAAGTTTTCTTACTTTTTTACTTATTTTATAATAATTTTATTATCTTTATTTTTAGGGAAAGGCGTGCTCTATGCCTTTCTATAATAAGCTTAAAATTTAATAAAGGGGAAAGTGCTATGTCAAAAATAATGTCTATGTTGGAAAAAATGCGTGTAGTTGAAAAGGTTAGTGACGATGTACCTAACACTACCAAAAAAGTGAATAACAACACAACCAATCATAGTAATTCTCAGAAAAATTATACTATTCAAGAACCAGTTCAAGTTGATGTAAAAACATCTAAATCTACTAATGATAATAATTTTAAAGTTGAACAAGAAAAAACAAAATATGAAAAAATTTTTTCTATAGAAGAAATCTATTCTATGAATAGAATAGAAAATAGCAATATTAATACAATTTTCATGCTGGGGAACTTTATCAATGCTCTTCCAGAAAACCTGCCATATGATGTAAGAAAATATTCAATTATGAATATTATTAACGCATCGAATGCAGACTTAAATATGCTTCTTTCTGATGGGAAAAAAAGATTGGATACATTAAGCCAATTTGCTCATGATTATACAAATAAAACTAATGCTGCTGTTGCAAAACATAAAGAAGAAATAACAAAGCTAAGACAATTAATTGACTATTATGAAGAACAAATTAAAATAAAAGAATCAATGCTAGAAGAACAGGGTAATATCATAAAATATGAAAATCAAAGGATTAATAATATTATTAGTTTTTTTAAAAAGGGTGAATAAATATTAGTGCTTTTTAGTAAATCGCAAGAAAATAAGAGGGATTTTATGCTGATAAAAGGTTATTGCTTTACTGCCACTGTGAAAATTTTAGCTTTAAAATTTATACTCTGCTCCATTGGAATATTATGCGGCTTTACTTGGAAAATACACAGCGAAAATACAAAGTGGGACAACTTAATTTACCCTAGTATTACAGTAGATAAAATAGATATAGGCGGCAAAACAAAAGATGAAGGCAGAGATTTAATTCGAACAATGTATATGGGGCCACTAATTAAGAAAAAAGCAAATATCATTATAAATGATAAAATATATACTATGGAATATTCAAAGTTAATTAAGAATTATAATATCGATAGTGTTATAGATGAGGCTTTTAGCTTAGGAAAAGATTTAAACTTCTATCAGAAGTATCAGCTAAAAAGAAAAGGTGCTAAAGTGAATTTTGATGTACCTATTGCTTATAATGAAGGATACATAAGGGACTTTATTAAGAATATTGAAAAGGACATTAATAGCGAGCCTATAAATGCAAGTATCCAGATTACACCTAGTGGAAATGTTCAGTTAATTAGTGATGTAAAAGGATATAAGGTTCAGGTAGAAAAGCTTGAGGAATATATCAAAGATGAAATAGCAAATGGGGCTAATGAAGATATTGATATAGAACTCTCAACTGAAGAAATTGTAGCTGACATTACAGCTGATAGTCTTGCTAGTATTGATACAAAAATTTCTTCTTGCAGTACAAGCTTTGCTACATCTTCAAAGGAGAGGATTAATAATATTGAACGTGCCTTAAAGGCTATAAACGGTAAAATTCTTATGCCTGGTGAGATATTTAGCTTCAATGGCTGTGTAGGAGAAAGAACTGAGGAAAGAGGTTTTATGCTAGCACCTATTATAATGAATGGAAGGCTTCAAAATGGAATAGGAGGAGGCATATGTCAAGTATCCTCCACACTATATAGTGCAATTTTGAAAACTGATATGAAGGTTCTCGAGAGAAAAAATCATACTTTGCCAGTAGCCTATGTTGGGTTGGGCTTAGATGCTACTGTTGCTTGGGAAAGTGTCGATTTAAAGTTTGAGAATACTTTAGATTATCCAATTTTTATTGAGGGATATACAAAAAATAAAGACTTATATATTAATATATATTCAAATTCTAATTTAGCCAAAAGAAAGTATGTAATAGAAAATAAAATAATTAACATAATTGAACCTACTACTAATACAATAAGCGATACTAAATTAGCTGAAGGACAGGTAGTGACTGCTCAAAAAGGAAGTAAAGGATATAAAGTAAAGGTAATAAAATATACATACGAAGATAAAGAACTAGTTAGCTCTAATGTAATTTCAGAGGATACTTATGAACCTATAACAAACATAGTTAAGATTGGAATGTACAATAGTAAATAACTTTTTTACAAAGAGCCCTTTCTAGAGAAAATATAGAAAGGGTTTTTCGATTTAGCAAAAAATTAGTCTATTATGGAAACCTTATAAGAGCTATTTCCCCTTTTTGTATTCAAATAACAATGATTATATATGCTAGATACATGTATAATAAGTATAAGGAGAAATGTAAACGTTTTTTGCTAATATAGAAATAAATATATGTTAGGTAGGTGGCATTATGAGTACAGATAAAAAAGGTTTTATTTTAGAAGAAGCGACAATTTCATCAATTCATGCTGCAATGGAAAGAGGAGAATTAACTTGTCGTCAGTTAGTAGAGATGTATATAAATAGAATAGAAGCATATGACAAACAAGGGCCTGCTCTCAATTCAGTAATCATGATAAACCCAAAGGCTCTAGAGATAGCAGACGAGCTAGACAAGAAGTTTAAGGAATTTGGTTTTACAGGACCACTTCATGGAGTACCAGTACTATTAAAGGACAATGTAGATACAGGAGATATGCCAACTACAGCTGGTTCCCTTAGCTTAGAGGGTGTAATCCCAGAGGACGATGCTTTTATTACTAAGAGGTTAAAGGAAGCAGGCGCTATTATTATAGCAAAAGTGAATTTACATGAATTTGCAGTTTGGGGTGAAACAGCTAGTTCTATATTAGGGCAGACCTTAAATCCATATGATTTAACTAGAACACCTGGAGGCTCTAGTGGTGGTACAGGTGCGGGTATATCTGCTAACTTTGGTGTTATAGGAATAGGAACTGATACAATTAACTCAGTGCGTTCACCGGCTTCAGCTTGTAGCTTAGTTGGACTTAGACCAACTGTTGGGTTAGTTAGTAGAGATGGTATAGTACCTTATTCTATGACCCAAGATACTGCTGGTCCTATTATGCGTACTGTAGAGGATGCTGCAAGAGTATTAGACGTAATAGCTGGATATGATCCTGCTGATCCTGCTACAGCTTGGTCTATTGGACACATTCCAGCAACATACACAGACTTTTTAAGCAAAGATGGTTTAAAAGGAAAAAGAATAGGAGTATTAAATAGCTTTTTCGGTAGCAAGGATATTCATCAAGAGGTAAATCAAGTAGTAAACAATAGTATAGAAGAAATGAAGAAAAATGGAGCTATTTTAGTACCAATTGATGAAAATATAGATGGAGATAAGCTTGTTAAAGAAGTAAGCGTACACCTTTACGACCTAAAAGCTCATTTGAACATATACTTAAAGGACCTAGGCTCACGTGCAAAGGTACATTCTCTTGCAGATGTTATTGATTCAGGTAAGTATCATGAGGGAATAGAAGAAAATATTAAGTTTGCAGAAACACTAGATATAAATACTCCTGAATATAATGAACGTCTTATTAAAAGAATGAATTTAAGAGATACTGTCATGAGAATTATGGCAGAATATAATTTAGATGCCATTGTCTATCCACATCAAAAAAGACCTGTAGTAAAAGTAGGAGAACCACAGGCTGAAAGAAATGGAGTACTAGGCTCTGCTACAGGGTTCCCTTCCTGTGTAGTACCTGCTGGTTTTACAAAACCAACAGACTCAGCATCTATTGGAATTCCAGTGGGGCTAGAGATTTTATGTAGAGAATGGGATGAAGCAAAACTAATAGAAATTGCATATGCTTTCGAACAAGCAACACATTTTAGAAAGGTTCCAGTAAGTACACCTTGTTTGAGAGATTAGATTAACAGATAAACAAACATTTTTTAAAACCTGCTATAAATATTTATAGTAGGTTTTTTGCATTTTTGAAAATAAATAAGAGTCGTTTTGTCTCTGTATTTTGAATATAAAAGATGAATTATGAAAAAACTATAGCCAAATTAGATACCTAATAATACTAAAGAGGTTATAGATAAATGGTACGTAAAAGAAATAATGAGGAAGATAATAATTACACCTTAAATATTAATAATAACATTGAAGACAACATTATGTATGTTAAAGAGGAAATGGGAGACAGCGGGGATATAGTTATCCGACAATTTAAATTAGGCAAAAATCTTAGGGTAAAAGCTGCTTTGATTTACATAGAGGGATTAGTAGACAAAAAATTTATTCAAAGCTTTATGAATGAAATAACTAATAAAGTTCTTGATCCAAATTCTCATATTACTTTAGATAAAAACCTGCTAGAGTATTTAGCGTCTCTTCCATTGTCAGCTGGAAAAGCTGTAGAAATCTTTAATTTCGAAACATTAGTATTAAAAGTGCTATCAGGATATACTGTTATAATGCTGGATGGCTATGAAAGGTCTTTAGCAATTAATACTCACCACACGGAAGGGAGGTCAGTAGAAGAGCCTACAGCAGAACCAGTCGTTCGCGGACCTAAAGAATCCTTTGTAGAAAATATTGAAGTGAACACCTCACTTATTCGTAAGAGAGTTAGAGATAAAAATTTGAGAATAGAAAACTATTCAATTGGTAGGATTACAAAGACAAATGTGAATATGGTGTATATTAAAGGTATTGTAGATGAAAAAATAGTCAGGGAGGTGCGTAAACGCTTAGAAAGAATTGATATAGATGGAGTCTTAGATAGTAATTATATAGAAGAACTAATACAGGATGCTCCTTATACACCTTTTCCTACAATGTTTAGTACGGAAAGGCCCGATGCTGTAGTTGCTAGCTTGTTAGAAGGAAGAGTTGCTATCTGTGTAGATGGTTCTCCATTTATACTTTTGGTTCCTGCTTTGTTTATTCAGTTTTTTCAGGCCAGCGAGGATTATTATGGTTATTTTATTACAAGTTCTCTTATTCGTATGTTGAGATATTTTGCCTATTTTCTAACTATGCTTGTGCCAGCTTTATACATTGCCATGACTACCTTTCATCAGGAAATGATACCTACATCACTACTTATTAGCATAGCTGCACAACGTGAAGGTGTTCCTTTTCCTGTATTTATTGAGATTATTATTATGGAGATTGCTTTTGAAATTATAAGAGAATCTAGCATACGAATGCCCAGGGCAATCGGTTCAGCTATATCAATAGTAGGTGTGCTTGTTATTGGCCAGGCTGCTGTAGAAGCAGGTATTATATCAGCCTTCGTAGTTATTATTGTTTCTCTGACAGCTATAAGCAGCTTTGCTACTCCGAATAATAATATGGCTTTAACTGCAAGGACATTACGATTTGCTTTCATAATTTTGGCTTTTAGCTTTGGACTTTATGGCATAGTTATGGGCTTAATGGTTTTAATATTACACTTGTGTAGCTTGAGGTCTTTTGGTGTGCCCTACACATCACCATTGACTCCATTTATAGGTGACGAAATGAAAGATAGTGTCTTTAGATTTCCAATATGGAGTATGATATTTAGACCTAGAGATATTAGTAAGAAGAATTTAGTGAGACAAGGCAAAGATGCTCCACATAAGCCTAAGAAGAAATAATAAACCACTGGGAGAGATATCATGAATCAAAGAGTTATTTTTATTACAATAATTATATTATTAAATGTATGTTTGAGCGGCTGCAAAAGCAGGAATGAAATTGATAGGCTTGCAATAGCAACAGCTATTGGTATAGATAAAGCAGAAGGAGGATATGAGGTAACTGCACAGATTATTATTCCAAGTGAAATTTCTTCAAGATATTCACAAGGAAAATCACCTATAGTTATTCGTACAGAAACAGCTACAACTATTTTTGAAGCCTTACGTAAAATGTCTAGAGAAGCAACTAGGAGAATATATGTATCTCATATACAGGTTCTAGTGTTTGGGGAGGAAGTTGCTCGAGAGGGTATTGAAAAAGTTACGGAGTTAATATCAAGGGATCATGAGTTTCG
Organism: uncultured Clostridia bacterium; assembly: GCA_964619895.1. Classification (GTDB taxonomy): domain Bacteria; phylum Bacillota; class Clostridia; order Tissierellales; family Proteiniboraceae; genus Proteiniborus. The sequence continues at coordinate 43,078 of CAZUFW010000003.1, forward strand.
TACAGATTTTTACATTTTAGTTGCCAAGGATAATACTGCCTATAGTATATTAAATACCATAACTCCAATAGAGAAGATATCTGCAAACTATATACATGACTCTGTAAAGGTTTCTAAGGCAGTTTGGGGACACACTAGAGATGTTCAGCTAGATGAGCTTATCAGAATATTAGACTTAAATGGACAGAGTCTTGTACTCCCGGGAATAGTAGAAATAGGTAATAGAAAAAAAGGGGAAGATGTAAAAAGCTTAGATAAAACAACTCAATCTGATGTACTTAGGCTACAATACTTAGCAGCATTTAAAGAAGATAAGCTTATTGGTTGGCTTGATAATGATGATGTAAAGGGATATTCGTATATTGACGGCAATATTGAAGGTACAATTGAATCCTTAGATGGGAGCATAGCTTTAGAGATAAAGAAAGCAAAATCTAAGATTAAAGCAGAAATAGTTGATAATACGCCAATGATAAATGTAGATATTAAAGTAGAAGCCAACATAGGAGAACTTCAACATAAAATAGATCTCACTAAGAGTGAAAATATAAGTAAAATCGAAAAGTTAGCAGAAAGTAGCATCAAAAGTGCATGTAATGCCGTTATAGAAAAAGCACAAAACGAATTTAAAGCAGATATTTTTGGATTTGGAGAAGCTATACATAGAGGCTATCCTAAGGTATGGAAGAACCTGAAAAAGGATTGGAATGATGAATTTCCCGATATATCAGTAAATATTACTGTAAATGTTGAAATTAAGCAAACTGGAACAATACTTAATGATGTTACAGAAAAAGAGATGGAGTAAGGATATGTTAAAAGTATTAAGTTTTATTGCTCTAGGTATAATAATATCGGTATTAGAAGTACCTAAAATGAAAAAACAAAGCTTAAATAAGGAAATTGTAATATATATATTTCTGCTAATAACAGGATTAGGGTTACTTTCACTTATAAGCTTAGATGTAAAAGTCCCTAGTTCTTCAACTGCTATTAGATATATTTTAAGCCCTGTAGATAAAATATTGTCAAAAATACTATAGTAAATGGAAAGGAAGTATCAGCTGTATGGGAGAGACAAGGATAAGTAGTAGGCAACTAACGAATATCATTGCTATCTTTACAATAGGTACAACTATTTTAGTTACTCCCGCAGTTGTAGCTAGTAAAGCAAAGCATGATGCATGGATGGTAACCTTAATAAGTATAGGGCTAGGTATCTTGATAATATGGCTATATACGACTATAGCTAGTTTTTATCCAGATAAGAACATCTTTGAAATTAATGAGATTATTCTTGGAAAATGGTTTGGCATGATATCCACTATTATTATAACCTTCATAGCTTTTATTTCAGTGTCACAGGTGACATGGTTTGTGGGGACCTTTTTAACAACCCAAGTCTTAGCTGATACTCCTCTTTATGCAGTACATATAATATATCTAGCCGTAGTTGTATATGGAGTGAAACTCGGCTTAGAAACTTTAGTGAGATCCGCCGTGATTGTTTTCCCAATGGTCATTTTCCTATTCATTTTAGTAATAATACTCGTATCTCCTCAATCAAAATATGAGAACATACAGCCTTTTTTTGAATATGGCGCAAAACCCATCATAAGTGCAACTATATTACAAATGAGCACTCTTTGCCTACCTTTAATTATATTTTTGTCAATACCATCAGCATGGATAGGTAGTTTAGCGAACTATAAAAAATCCTTTTTTATTGGATATATAATTGGTGGACTAATAATATTTACAACCGTTTTATTTTGCATACTTGTATTTGGCTATAAAATAACTTCAAGGGTAGAGTTCCCTACATACTTATTAGCGCGAAAAATTAATGTCCTAAACTTCTTTCAAAGATTAGAACCGATAATAGCAGGAATATGGATAGTTTCAATTTTTTATAGAACAGCTTTCTACACGTATACGACTTTACAAGGTTTGTCTCACATATTTGGTCTCAAAGATCATAAGAGTATAGTTATACCTTTTGGAATACTTGCCCTTGGACTATCAATTATTGCTTATCCCAATAAGGCCTATGAGTATGAATGGAATTCATCAACATGGGTATCTCTTATGCTTATTGCTAGTTTACTGATTCCTTTGATTTTATTAATTGTAGGATTGTTAAAAAAGAAAAAACAAAATTCTGTCTAGAAATTATCTGATATTTAGTAACTCCCACCTTTGAAAATTCAAAATGGGAGTTTTATTTTATGTTTCTTTAAAAACATATATATTTTATCTTAAAAATTTAACCATGTGATAATATTAAATAAAATAAGTAAGAAAATGAACCTTTGTAAGCCTGGCGCGTAAAACCTATATGAAAGGGTGAAAAGAATGGATGAACAACAACTTATAAAAATATACTTAGCTAATCCTAAAGAAGGAATGGACCTGATAATATCTAGATATAAGACATCTCTCTACAGTTTCTGTGTTCATCTTTCTAGAAATAAACAGGCAGCAGAGGATTTGTTTCAAGATACCTGGGTTAAAGTATTTCATAATATAAACAAATTTGATATGGACAAGAACTTTGAAAGTTGGATGTTTACCATTGCTATTAATACTTATCGAGATGGGTATAGAAAAGCAAAGCGATGGCTTAATCGCATTGTAGATTACACGGATACGGATGAGAAATCTAAATTAATTAATAATGCTATATCAACCTATGGCGTACCTGAAGAGATTGTACTGAAGCAGGAGAGTAAGAAGGCGCTGAAAAAAGCTATTGAAAAGCTTAACGATAAGCAAAAAATTCCCCTTTTATTATATTATTTCAAATCATTTTCATACAAACAGATTGCAGAGATACTAGATATTCCAGAGGGTACTGTTAAGTCAAGAATTAATACAGCAAAATCAAAATTAAAGGATTATATGGAGGAGGGTGGATATGGAGGACAAACAACTTGAACAAATGTTATATGACTTAGGAAAAGAAGAAGTACAACCATCGAAGGAGTTAATAGAACGTACTAAAACAGCTGTTCAAAATAGAAACTTATATTATTTAATAGGGATATCCATAGTTTTAAATGCATTGATGATTGTAGGTTTTATAATGTTAATTAAGCATTACTCAATCCTTAAATCCCTAATCCAATGGACTGTCTGGGGACAGCTTGTAATGAGTATATTTGCGATAGGTGGTATTATAGCTGCAAAAAATCAATTCAGTTTAAATATTAAAAGAGATTTATAGGGAGGGTTTTGATTGAAAAGTAAAAAAATATTTTGGATTTTAACTATAATATTTGGAACAATTATTATTGGTGTTACAGCATTAATGACAACAATGGTAATCATGGAGGATAATTACTATCCTTGGGAAATAGCTCTATTAGGAGTTCCTGCACTTATATTCTTTGGAATACTGATATTAATAGGACGCTTTGTATATTATGATGCTAAACGCAGAGGGATGGATCCATGGCTATGGATGACTATTGCATTATTTATTCCTAATTTAATTGGTTTAATCATTTATCTTGTTTTTAGAAATCAATACAGTATAGAAAGCAAAAAATGCAGGAGTTGTCAGAGAAGCATAAAAGAAGATTATAACATATGTCCTTACTGTGGGACGGATTTATCGGCAAAGTGTCATAACTGTGGAGCAACTGTAGAGGATGATTGGCTAGTATGTCCAAAGTGCGCCAAACCTTTGAAATAGGAGGAAGACATAATGAGAATAAAAAGATATTTTAGCTTAATATTAAGTATTATACTTTTATCATCGATAGTAGGATGCACCATAAGCGGCAAAGTCATAACTATAGGGAGTATAAATTCTCATGGAAATGAAATAACAGGAAAATATGAAAAGTTTTCAGGATATTATGCTAAACGAATAAAGTTAAGAGAAAATCAATCATTGCAAATTAATTTTGAAGAAACAACGGATAAGGGAAATATTAGAGCATTAATAACAGATAGCAAAAAAAATAAGATTCTAGAGCTTAGCCAAGATGAAGAGAATATAAACTTTAATCCACCTAAGGAAGGTATGTACTATATAAGAGTAGAAGGAAAGGACCATAAGGGAAGCTTTAATATTGAGTGGGAAAAAATAAATAACGATTAAAGGATTAATTAAATGCTATAGAAGTTTTCAAGACTACTTCTATAGCATTTTTATATGACCTGCGGATTTCATGCTAGGGTTTATTATATGTTGAAGTCCAATATAATATATAGTATAATATGTATGAATATGTAATAGAGGAGACTGTTTTATGATAGAGGTCGTTCTTAACTAAGTAATTAAATATTTTAAGTCTTGGAATATTTTAAAGGCCTACAATTAATAGGTCTATTTGTTGTATGGTTATTTTACTCTGCATTTCTAAGACTTGAACTTAGATAAGAACACAGAAAACAGCATCCTTATTATAAATTGGCCAATAATATCTGTGCTTTTGCACGGATTTTTTTGACTCTAAATAGGCTTTTTCTAATGAAAGTCTAGTTAATATTTTTTGGTTAGTGGTAAAACTTACACCATAACAAAAAATATTTATCTCTTAATACTACGATTTAATGCTGCTAAAATTATTTTTTTTAGTTGTAAATTCGTGTATTAATTACATTATAAAGGACTATAAAGGCTGTAAATGAACATGTGTTCATTTACAGCCTTTTATTTTTTAGCTGCTGCATAAGTGACTAGCACAAAGTCGCAGATTCTGGCTATATACTTAGGAGGTGTATGGATGTTAAGTGTGCTATAAGCCTTGATATATAAAGAATTAATCTAAAAATACTTGGAGGAATGAAGATGAATAAAAAGACCATTGAGTTACTAGAATATGACAAGATTAAAGGAATATTAAAAAATTATGCATTATCAGATTTAGCAAAGGAAGAAATTGATAAATTGGAGCCCTATACAGATATCAATTTAATAGAAAAACATATGAAGGAGACTACTGAAGCAAGAGCTATAGTAGATATTAATTCAAGTATTCCAATCCATAGCTTAGTTGGGATTAGTAATATAAAGCAAAAGATTAAAAAAGGCATAGTGCTTAATCCAGAAGATTTAGAGGTAATTGCAGGCTTGTTAAGGGAAGTAACAAAGCTTAAGAGGTTTATGTCAGGCAAAGAATATATAGCGCCTGCCATTAGTTCATATGCATTATCTACTTTTGAACTGGATGATTTAGTACAGGAAATTCAGCGTTGTATTGTTCATGGAAGAGTAGATGACAAGGCTAGCTCAGAACTTTCAAGAATACGCAAGAAAATAGCAATTCTAGAAGATAGAATAAAGAGTAAGCTGGAAAGCATACTTAGAAATGATAAATTTAAAGGCTATATCCAAGATGGCATAATCAGCACACGAAATGGAAGATATGTAATTCCAGTAAAAAATGAATACAGGAAAAACATAGAGGGTAGTATTCATGATATGTCTGGCAGTGGGTCTACTGCCTTTATTGAACCAGCAGAGGTTAAGAAGTATCAGGACGAACTCAACATATATATTATTGAAGAAGAAAAAGAAATATATAGGATATTATCCACCCTTACTGCAATGATAGAAAGCAGAGAAAGAGAAGTAAATATTAATATTGAAACTATGTGCTATTATGATTTCATTTTTGCCAAAGGAAAATATAGCAAAAGCATTAATGGGAAAACAGTAAAATTCAATGCTAACAATTATATTAATATTAAAAAAGGAAGACATCCTCTTATAGGAACATCTGCAGTACCTTTAGATTTCGTAGTTGGTAAAGAATACAAAGGAGTAGTCATTACTGGACCCAATACTGGAGGCAAAACTGTGGCTTTGAAAACTGTAGGCTTATTGGCTATGATGGCTCAGTCAGGCATTCATGTGCCAGTAGAGGATGGAAGTGAATTTGCTGTATTTGCAGATGTGCTAGTAGATATTGGAGATGGTCAGAGTATAGAGCAGAGTTTAAGCACATTTTCATCTCATATAAAGAATATTATAAACATTTTAGATACGGCGAATAAATATACTCTCGTCATTATGGATGAAATAGGTGCAGGTACAGATCCAGGAGAAGGCATGGGCATAGCAATTGCGGTTTTAGAGGAACTTTACAGAAAAAAAGCAACAATACTAGCGACTACTCACTATAGTGAAATTAAGGATTTTGCTTTAAACCATGAGGGCTTTGTAAATGGATGTATGGAGTTTGACATTAATACTCTCAAGCCCCTATATAAACTCAATATTGGTAAACCTGGAGAGAGCAATGCTTTTTTAATAGCATTAAGATTAGGCATGAACAAGAATTTAATTGAAAGAGCTCATGAAGTCACCTACAAGGAACACAAAGAGTATTTAGAATATAAAAGTGAATATAAAAAAGAAGTTTTAGAAGATAAGAAGGAATTTCATGCTAATGAACAGCAGCTGCAAAAATTTGAGGAAGCTAAGCGATTAAATAAGGTGTCTGAAAATCAGAAGGTAAAGCTTAAGTTTAACGTAGGTGATTGTGTATATATAAGCTTTATGAGTAGAACTGGAATAATATATGAGCTTGAAAATGCCAAAGGAGAATATGGCGTTATAGTAATGAAAAAGAAGCTAAAGATAAACAAAAAACGCCTTTCACTTCATATTGCTAAGGAGGAGCTATACCCAGAGGATTATAACTTTGATATTGTATTTGAAAGTAAAGAAGACAGAAAAAAGAAAAACATAATGAATAAAAAACATGTAAAAGGAGTAGAAGTTGAGTTGAAGAAGCAGTAAGAAACATTCTTACTGCTTTTTGTGATAAATGGTTTGAGCCTATATTTACGAAATAAAGTAATTTTTTTGATAGTATTAAAACGTCAATAAGCTAAGAATGGTTAAAAATTCCTAATAACTATGCTATAATAAGATTTACTAAGTACGTAGACAAGCGTTTAAAAATATACTAAGAGAGAGGTTGTTTATGAGTAAAGTATATGAATTCGAAGCTGAAATAAAAAAAGTACCTGATATCGATGGTGCATATATCGAGATACCATTCGATGTAAAGGCTGAGTTTGGAAAAGGTCGTGTACCTGTTCATGCTACTTTTGATGGTGAACCATACGAGGGTAGCTTAGTTAGGATGAAGACACCATGTCATATCATCGGAATTAGAAAAGATATTCGTGCTAAAATAGGCAAGCAACCTGGAGATACTGTGAATGTTATCATTGTAGAAAGAGTAGTAAAAAAATAAATGAAAGTAGGGTACACCCTATGACAAACAATGTAAGTACATATATGTACAAAAAAACTGGTGATTGTTCTATATATTTAGATTTTTATAGTTCTAATATAAAGAATTCGCCTATAATAGTATATATTCATGGTGGAGCATTGATATTTGGTTCAAGAAAAGATATTATTCCTAAGCAGGTTGAGCTATATAACAAAGCAGGTTATTCGGTCATATCTCTAGATCATAGATTAGCACCTGAAACTAAGTTGGAGCATATAGTTAAAGACATTAATGATGCTATAGTTTGGGTAAAGGAAAATGGAGAAGATGTACTGGGCATTGATTCTAGTAAAATGGCTATAATAGGAAGTTCTGCAGGTGGTTATTTAAGCTTGTTATCAGGTATCTTTGAAGAAAAACCTAATGCCATAGTATCATTCTATGGATATGGAGACATACTTGCTGAATGGTATGGAAAGCCCAGTGAACATTATTGCAAGATGCCTTTAGTTACTAAAGAAGAGGCTTATGAGGTTGTTGGCAATGAAGCTATAACACAGGGCGATAGAGAAAGATTTATATATTATCTATATTGCAGACAAAAAGGAATATGGACAAAAGAAGTAAGTGGATATCACACCTTATTTCAAAAAGAAAAGATAATACCTTTTTGTCCAGTACACAATGTTAGCTCAGATCTTCCACCTACTCTTTTAATTCATGGAGATAAGGATACTGATGTACCATATGAACAGTCAGTTAATATGTCTAAGAAGTTAGAGGAATACGGAGTGTACAGCAAATTGATAACTGTTAAAAATGAAGGACATGTATTTGATAACGATATGAGAAAGCCAGCAACAATAGATGTTTTTAGCCAAGTATTAGATTTTTTAAAAGAAAATTTTAAGTAGTATATATTGATATAAAGGAGTTATTTGCCTAAGGCTGTAGATGAATGATATATTCATTTACAGCCTTATTTAATTAGCCCTAGATTCACATATTTTTTGGCCTAAACGGGAACATTTACATTAAGTGTTTATAAAAACAGGGTTTATATAAACAAAACTTTGAGAGGTGAAACATTTGAATCCAATTGGAGTAAGTGTACCTAAAAAAGATGGACCTGATAAGGTTAGTGGAGCTGCTAGATATACTATAGATCATTATAGTCCAGATATTTTATATGCTAAGATGATTACCAGTTCATATGCACATGCAAAAATCAAGTTAATTGACACCGAAAAAGCAAGTAAAATGCCAGGAGTTAAAGCTATATTAACTGGAAACAGTTTTACTCACTTAGTAGGAGTATTATATGAGGATCGTCCAGTCCTTGCTAGAGATAAAGTCAGATACTACGGGGAGCCAGTAGCAGTAGTAGTGGCTAATAGTGAAGCAGAAGCAAAAAGAGCTGCGGAAGAGATAAAAATACAATACGAACCTCTGCCTGTGGTGAATTCCCCTAGGGCGGCATTCAAAGTTGATGCACCTTTAGTTCACGAAAGTATGTCAAGCTATAGAGTTATTAAGGATGTTATGCCAAAACCTGATACTAATATAGTAAATCATGTAAAGATAAGAAAAGGAAATATGGAAGCTGGATGGAGTGAAAGTGAAGTAATAGTTGAAGAGACCTTTACTATACCTCAATCGGATCACATAGCATTAGAAACTAGAAACGTAACAGCAGAGATTAAGCTAGATGGACGTGTGATTATGTACACATCTTCACAGGGGCCTTTTATTGTAAGAAAATTGCTTAGCAGATATTTTGGTGTACCAGAAGGAAACATTATAATAAATACTCCATTTGTTGGAGGAGCTTTTGGAGGAAAGGCAGCAGTAGATCTTGAGTTTATTGCATACTTAGCTACCTATGCTGTAGGAGGAAAGAAAATTAAGCTAGTCAATACAAGGGAAGAAGATATAACAAGTTCCCCAGTTAAAATAGGTCTTGAAGCAAAAATAAAGCTTGGAAGTTCAAAAACAGGAGAAATAAAAGCAGCTGAAATCTTTTTTTTAGTAGATGGCGGGGCTTACTCTAATATGGCAGTAGGTATAACTAAATCTATTGCCTCAGACTGTACTGGTCCATATAATATTGAAAATCTTTGGTGCGATTCATACTGTATGTATACAAATCATCCATATGCCACATCCTTTCGTGGATTTGGACATGGAGAATTCACCTTTGCCATAGAAAGGACTATGGATATACTAGCTGAAAAATTAAATATGTGTCCAGTAGAATTGAGACTTAAAAATGCTATAAAACCAGAAAATTATTCTCCCACTAAAGTAAAGCTTACAATGAGCAACTCAGGAGATTTAACAAAATGCATAGAAAAATTAAAAGATTTAATTAACTGGGACGAAGGTAGAATAATTGATTTAGAAAATGGCAAGGTCAGAGCAAAAGGAATTAGCTGCTTATGGAAGGCACCATCTACACCTACAGATGCAGTATCTGGGGCAATAGTTACATTTAATGCTGATGGGAGTGTTAATTTAAGTATAGGAAGTGCAGAGATAGGGCCTGGAACAAAGACGATTTTAGCACAGATATTAGCCAGAAAGCTAGGTATAGGTGTAGAAAAGGTTCATGTAACTATGGAAGTAAATACTGAACTAAATCCTGTTCATTGGAAAACTGTGGCCAGTATGACTACATACATGGTAGGCAGAGCTATAATAGAAGCAGGAGAGGATGCAATAAGGCAGCTTAAAAGTATAGCTGGAATCATATTAAGATGTCCTCCTATGGATTTAGAGATAGGGGGAGGAAAGATATATGTAAAAGATGATCCTAGCTTTTTTGTGGACATTACTGAAATAGCTTATGGCTACAAATATCAAAATGGAAACTCAATTGGTGGTCAGATTATAGGTCATGGCTCTTTCATTATGAGGCATGTCAGCACTTTAGACAGGGATACAGGAAAGGGAAAACCAGGGCCATCTTGGACTGTAGGTGCTCAAGCTGTAGAAGTAGAATTTGATACAAGAAATTACACATACAAGATTTTAAAAGCAGCTTCAGTTCTCGATGCTGGAAAGGTAATAAATCCTAAGGCTGCAAGAGGAGTTGTAATGGGTGGAATGAGCATGGGGTTAAGCTTGGCTACTAAGGAAGAATTTATTTTTGATGATGCAGGAGTTATTTTAAATCCAAGATTACGTGAATACAAAATTACAAGCTTTGGTGAGAATCCTGAATTTTTAGTTGATTTCGTTGAGACTCCTCAAATTGATGCAGCCTATGGAGGACGTGGAATAGGGGAGCATGGACTTGTAGGCATGCCAGCTGCCTTAGGCAATGCATTATCTTTGGCTGCTAAAGTAGAACTTAACCATTTACCTCTTACACCTGAGATGATTTGGAAAGCTAAAGGAGGGCTCTCATGATATCCTTTGATTTCGAATATTATAGAGCTACATCTATTCAAGAAGCAGTAAGCTTGTTTGTAGATTTAGATTCACAGGGTAAAGAGCCTATTTATTATGGTGGAGGTACTGAAATAATTACTTCTGCTAGAATGAATAGGATTAAAACAGGAGCAGTTATTGATATTAAAGAAATTCCTGAATGTAATATGCTCAAATATAATGATAACCAAGTTGTTATTGGCTCTGCGATTACTTTGACAAAAATCAGTGAAGCAAATTTGTTTCCGCTAATGACTAAGGTAATTAGGCTTTTAGCAGATCATACATCTAGGAACAAGATAACATTAGGTGGAAATCTATGTGGTAATATTCCTTATCGAGAGGTGTCACTACCGCTATTGGTATGCGATAGTAATGTTATGATAGCAGGGCCAGATGGTACTAAAAATGTATCTTTACAGGAAATATTTAATGGAAAGCTAGTATTAAAAAGAGGGGAATTTATAGTTCAAGTGTTAGTAGATAATGAATATGTAAACCTACCTTTTAAACATATAAAAAGAACTAAACAGGAAAAAGTGGATTACCCATTATTGACTTTAGTATTGATGAAAAAAGATAATAACATACGAGCTGCATTCAGTGGACTATGTGGTTTTCCTTTTAGATCTGAAGAGGTGGAGAAGCATCTAAATGATTCCAATGTGCGGTTAGAAACAAAAATTGATAATGTAATAAACCTTTTATCAAATTCTATATCAAGTGATATTTTAAGTTCTGCTGGGTACAGAGAATTTGTCCTAAGGAATACATTAACAGAGATGCTTGAAGAAATGAAAGGGGTGAAGTAATGCTTCAAGTTACACAAAAGACATTAATAGAACTTAATGTAAATGGTGAAATGAAAACCGTGGCAGTGAGACCATCAGATACCCTTCTATATTCTCTCCGTGAAGGCTTAGGGCTTACTGGAGCAAAATCTGGATGTGATAATGGAGACTGTGGAACATGTACGGTTATTGTAGATAATATACCTATTAAGGCTTGTATAATGTTAGCAGTAGAAGCGGTAGGACATAAAATCACTACAGTAGAGGGGCTAAGAAACGCCCCAATTCAAAATGCTTTTTTAGAGACATTTGCTTATCAATGTGGATTTTGCACGCCAGGATTCATTATGAATTGCCATGCATTAGTCACCAATCATCCAAAGGCAGATGATGAAATGATACATGAATGGCTAGAGTCCAATCTATGTAGATGTACTGGATATGAGGAAATAAAAGATGCAGTAAAGTCTGTACTAAATACATCACAAGGAGTTAATAGTTAAGCTATGGATAAAAATTCATAGCTTTTTATATTTTTAAAGGATAAAAAAGAAATAAGATACTTATAAACACATTGACACTTATCTATATGTAGGAATATAATAGATATAGATACTTATCTATGTGTTTGAATAATACTAAAATGGGGGTGAAATAATTGGATAAAAATTATGAAGAATATGCTGTATTTTTGAAAGCACTAGCGGATGAAACACGAGTAGAAATATTTGATATGCTTGCTAGCGGAGAACTTTGTGCATGTAAAATACTTGAAAAATTCAATATAACGCAGCCTACTCTTTCTTATCATATGAAAATTTTATGCGATAGTGGTCTTGTTGACAGCAGGCGGGATGGAATATGGATGAAATATTCAATTAATAAGGATGGGCTAAATTTATTAATAAACTTGTTTGATAATATTGGATCGAAGATTGATTAATATATTTGATAATATTGGATCGAAGATTGATTAATATATTAGATATTAAGGAGTTGATTTTGTGATTGTATTTAAATGGTTAAATGCTCAATTACTAAAAATGGAATGGCTTTTTAACTTAGTTAAATTGATAGTTGAAAAAATATTTGGATTAAGTATTCAAAGCAAGTTAGGAGGAAGTATTCACTTCTTTATATACGATGTAATTAAAATATTTATATTACTTTCTGTTTTAATATTTGCAATTTCATATATACAAAGCTTCTTTCCTCCAGAGAGAACTAAAAAAATCTTAGGAAGATTTAATGGGATTACAGCAAATATTTTGGCTGCATTACTTGGTACAGTTACACCTTTTTGTTCTTGTTCATCCATACCATTATTTATTGGTTTTACAAGTGCGGGCTTACCAATAGGTACTACATTTTCATTTTTAATATCCTCACCTCTTGTGGATTTAGCATCTATTATTTTGCTTGCTAGTATATTTAATTGGAAAATTGCAATAGCTTATGTCGTTGTAGGTATTGTACTTGCAGTTATCGGAGGAAGTATTATTAGTAAATTAAAACTTGAAGAATATGTAGAGCCATTTGTTTATAACAACAAGATGCTTGAGACTGAACAAGAGGAGTTGACTACTCGTGACAGAATAGATTTTGCTAAGGAACAGGTATCAGATATCGTAAAGAAAGTGTGGCCATATATTTTAATTGGTGTTGGGATAGGGGCAGCCATCCATAACTGGATTCCAGAGTCATTAATAAGTGCAATGCTAGGGCAGGACAAATGGTATTCAGTTTTATTAGCTACTTTTGTAGGAATACCTATGTATGCTGATATTTTTGGAACATTACCTATTGCCGAAGCCTTAGTCTTAAAGGGCGTTGGGCTTGGTACTGCTCTATCCTTTATGATGGGTGTCACTGCACTTTCACTTCCATCTATGATTATGTTAAATAAGGTTGTCAAGACAAAACTATTAGCTATATTTGTGGGTATTGTTGCTGTAGGCATTATTATAATTGGTTACATCTTTAATGTATTTGGTTATCTTTTTATGTAGATTATATAATTTCACGGTATATCAATTAACAAAAACTTAGGTTTCTAAAAATAATATTTAAAGGGGTGATTTATTGTGATAATCAAAATTTTAGGTTCTGGATGTAGAAATTGTGTTGCTTTGAAAGAAAATACTGAGGTAGCACTAAAAGAAGCAGGTATGGAGGCAGAAATAGTCAAGGTAACTGATTTTAAAGACATTATGGCTTACGGAGTAATGAGGACTCCAGCACTTGTAATTGACGAAAAGGTAGTTTCATTTGGAAAGGTATTAAAACCAAAAGAAATAGTTAAAATTTTGGGGAAATAATCTAGCAAAGGTTAGTCTAGGTAAGTTCTTAAATTGAGCTTATTTAGTAAAAAACAATGATATATAAAAGGTGGGATGACAATGACAAAAGAAAAGCTAAATTTAGGAATTAGTTTCTTTGAAAAATATCTTACACTATGGGTGGCTATATGTATGGTAATAGGAGTACTTATTGGGGTTTATCTTCCAATAGTACCTGAAATCTTAAGCAAATTTGAATATTCAAGTGTTTCTATACCAGTAGCAATTCTTATTTGGCTTATGATTTATCCAATGATGTTGAAGGTTGATTTTAGTAGTATAAAAAAAGTTGGTGAAAATCCAAAAGGACTTATAATTACATGGGTGACCAATTGGTTAATTAAGCCATTTACAATGTATGCATTAGCGACATTTTTCTTCAATGTAGTATTTAAAAACTTTATTCCTTTAGAGCTAGCAGAAGACTATCTTAAAGGAGCGGTACTTCTAGGAGCAGCACCTTGTACAGCTATGGTATTTGTTTGGAGTCACTTAACTAAGGGCAACCCAGCATATACACTTGTTCAGGTAGCTACAAATGACCTTATTATCCTAGTTGCATTTGTACCAATAGTTGCATTTTTACTAGGTATGAGCAATATATCAATTCCTTGGGCCACATTATTTTTATCAGTTGTATTATTCGTAGTGATACCTTTAGCAGCTGGTTGGATATCAAGAAAAGTTATTACTAAAAATAAAGGGTTAGAATATTTTGAAAAGATTTTTATTCCTAAGTTTGGAAATGTTACAATAACAGGGCTATTATTAACACTAATAATCATATTTTCATTCCAAGGTCAAATAATAGTTGATAATCCTTTAAATATAGTACTCATCGCAGTACCTTTAATAGTTCAAACGTTCCTAATATTTTTTGTTGCATATATTTGGGCAAAAGCATGGAAATTACCTCACGACATAGCAGCACCAGCTGGAATGATAGGAGCATCTAATTTCTTTGAACTTGCTGTAGCAGTTGCCATTTCATTATTTGGTTTAAATTCTGGAGCAGCATTAGCAACTGTTGTAGGTGTACTTGTTGAAGTTCCTGTAATGCTGACTTTAGTTAGAATTGCAAACAATACTAGGGCATGGTTTGATGCAGCTAAATAAACTATATATTTGAGGTGAACGGTAGATGAAAAAGAAGGTTGCTTTTGTATGTGTCCATAACTCATGTCGTTCTCAAATGGCAGAAGGATGGGCAAAAAAATTAGGTAGTCATGTGTTAGAAGTATATTCAGCAGGAACTGAAAATTATCCTGAAGTGAAACCATTGGCAGTACAAGTAATGGAGGAAGCAGGAGTAGATATGAGCGAACACTACCCTAAGTTATTAAGTGATATTCCAGAAGAAGTAGACTATCTAATTACAATGGGATGCAACGTAGTGTGTCCATTCGTACCATGCGATCATAGTGAAGATTGGGGCTTGACAGATCCATCAAGTGGACCAATAGAAGATTATAGGAAAACAAGAGATATCATAAAAGAAAAGGTTCAAGAATTAATTAAAAGAGTAGAAAACGATGAAATAAAACCTAATTAATATTAATATGTTTGTGCATATTAATAAACTACTAAGCATATCTATATACAAATAAATGGACAAAATATAAATGAATACGTGCAGTGGAGATTTGGAGAACCACACTATCTGCCTTATGGGGACATGAGGGTAGATACGTGTGGTTTTTTGTATAACAAAAAAATTGAACAGCTTGTCATATTTTATGTTCACCAAAATATACATGTAATACAATCATAGAACTCTAAGTATATTTTAAGAAACATGTTTTTAGAAAAATTAATTGCTTGAAAGGAAGTGAAGTTATGAAAAAAATCATCAATAGCAGAGAAAACGTTGTGGAAGAAATGCTTCAAGGAGTAGTAGCGGCTCATCCTGAGTATGTAAAAAGAGTAGAGGGCTTTAATGTACTAGTTAGAAAAGACTCTCCAATAAAGGGCAAGGTAGGGTTAGTAAGCGGCGGAGGAAGTGGGCATGAGCCATCTCATGGAGGATATGTAGGCAAAGGAATGCTAGATGGAGCAGTAGCTGGTGAAGTATTTACATCGCCTACACCAGATCAAGTTTTTGAAGCAATTAAAGCTGTTGACGGAGGAACAGGAGTACTACTAATCATTAAAAACTACACTGGAGACATTATGAACTTTGAAATGGCTGCAGAAATGGCAGCAGCTGATGAAATAACTGTTGAAAGTGTTGTAGTGGATGATGACGTAGCTGTTGAGAATAGCACATATACTACAGGAAGAAGGGGAATTGCAGGTACTGTATTTATTCATAAAATAGCTGGGGCAGCTGCTGAAAAAGGCCTAGAACTAAGTGAAGTAAAAAGAATTGCTGAAAAAGTTATTAATAATGTCAGATCTATGGGAATGTCATTAACTCCATGTATAGTGCCAGCAGTAGGCAAGCCAAGCTTTGAAATAGGCGAAGATGAGATGGAAGTAGGTCTAGGCATACATGGTGAGCCAGGAACTCATAAAGAAAAGGTTAGTTCTGCAGATGAAATAGCAGACCACCTATTAGAAAAAATACTTAATGACATTGAAATAAATGAAAATGAAGAAGTAGCAGTTATGATTAACGGCTTAGGTGGCACGCCTTTAATGGAGCTTTATATAGTCAATAGAGAAGTCAATAAGAAGCTAAATGAAGAAGGAATTAAGGTATATAAAACTCTTGTAGGCAACTTTATGACATCCCTTGAAATGGCAGGTGCATCCATAACTGTACTTAAGCTTGATGATGAATTAAAAGAGTTGCTAGATGCAAGCGCTGACACACCAGCATTTAGACAATTATAGTGGCATAGGATTTTCCAATCAGAGGAACTAGAAATACTCTCCTCTGGTTGGGACCTTAGTTTACGGAGGGATTTAAGTATGATTAGTACAGATGTACTTTTAACAACAATCAAAAACATAGGAGAAGCAATAAAGGAAAATAAAGAGCTACTAACAGACTTAGACACTGCCATAGGGGATTCTGACCATGGAATAAATATGAGCAAGGGATTTACAGTAGTATTAGATAAGCTAGATGGAATGGGAGATAAGGATTGCGGCACCATTTTAAAAACAGTAGCTATGACTTTAATATCTACTGTAGGAGGTGCATCAGGTCCATTATACGGCACAGCCTTCTTAAAGGCGTCTTTAGTAGTTAATGGAAAAGTTTATATAGATAGACAGGATACAATTCAGATGCTATATGAAGCCATAGAAGGAATAAAAACTAGAGGCAAGGCTGATAAGGGAGATAAAACAATGTTGGATGCCTTAATCCCAGCCTATGAAGTACTTAAGGAATCCATAGAAAATGGGGAAGAGATAATTATTGCCTTCGAAAAGGCTGAAACAGCTGCAAGGGAAGGAATGGAGTACACAAAAACTATTAGTGCGAGAAAAGGCAGAGCCAGCTATTTAGGAGAGAGAAGCATAGGACATCAGGATCCTGGGGCCACTTCTAGTTATATCATCATAAAGGCAATAAAAGATACCCTAAAGGAGGCTAGATAATGGAAGATAAGAAAAAAAAGATTGTGGTTTTAGCTGAGGAAGGTTATGAGGACCTAGAGCTTTGGTATCCAACCATAAGGCTTAGAGAAGAAGGCTATCATGTTGATATAGTCGGTAGTGGAAGCCAAAAGAAATATATAGGGAAATATGGAACCTCTGTAGAGGTAGATTTAGACTGTGATGAAATTACATCAAGTGATTATTACGGAATAATTGTTCCAGGGGGCTGGGCACCAGACAAACTAAGAAGATATCCCAATATTCTTAAATTAGTTAAAGACTTTGCAGATGAAGGAAAACTATTAGGAACAATCTGCCATGGTGGCTGGGTATTCATATCAGCAAAGGTAGTTAAGGGATATAAAATGACATGTGTAAATGCAATAATTGACGACATAGAAAATGCGGGTGCTACTTATATAGATGACGAAGTGATAGTGGACAGAAACATGATAACATCCAGAATTCCTAAAGATTTACCAAGCTTTATGAAGGCTATCATAAACTATCTTCAACAATAGGGGGCCTTTAGATGATTGGAATAGTCATAGTATCTCATAGCAATAAAATATCTACAGGTGTAGTAGAGCTATGCAAGGAAATGGTAAGAGATAACATCAAAATCATATCTGCTGGAGGCACAAGAGATGGAGAGCTAGGGACAGATGCAACCCTTATAATGGAAGCTATTGAAGAGGCATACAGTGGAGATGGAGTAGCTCTACTTGTGGATATAGGAAGTTCAATAATGAGCTCGGAAATGGCCATAGAGATGCTGCCAGAGAATATAAGAGAAAAAACTATTATTCTTGATGCGCCTATAGTAGAAGGTAGCTTAGCAGTGACTATACAGGCATGTATTTCAAATGATTTAGAGGAAATTAATAAAGCTGGAATAGAAGCAAAATACATGAATAAAATCAGCAATTAGTTATGCAGGTCTTGTAGACGGTATGATAAATCAAAAGTATAAAGGGGTGTGTTAAATGGGCAATGAATTTTTTAGCAATGTGCATAATAATCCCATTATTGCAGCTATAAATGACATGAACAAAGCAGAAGCTGCTATTAACTCACCTTGCAAAATTATTTTTTTATTAGCTGGGGACATATTCAACATAAAAAGCATTGTAGACAGAGTAAAGGACAACAGCAAGCTTATTTATGTTCATATAGATTTAATGGAAGGTTTTTCTAAAGATGTTGTAGCCTTGAGATTTATCAATGAACACATATGTCCAGATGGAATAATCACAACTAGAGGAAATCTGGTAAGGACTGCAAAGGAAATGAACATTTTTGCTATACAGAGATTGTTTGTTTTAGATTCTTTATCTTTAGATACAGGGATAAAATCTATAAAGAGCACTAGACCAGATGCCATAGAAATATTGCCTGGAATTATGCCTAGAATAACTAAGCTTATACATAGCGAGACAAAAATCCCCATAATTACTGGAGGGTTAATAAGTGATAAAGATGATGTAATCCAAAATTTAAAATCAGGTGCAGTGGGCATATCTACTAGCAAAGAAGAAATCTGGTATATGTGACAGTGTACAGCCTAGGCATATGAAGCCTAGTTGTATAAAACAATTATTAAAAAATAAGGGGGTGTAATGATGAAACATTTAGGTACAGTTATCGGAACTGCCATAGCAGGTATTTTTGTTATGAGTGTTTGGGGAGCATTTGCTGGTGCATATGGAATCGCTGGTGGATGGTTTGCAGGACTTTTAATTATTGGCACAATGTGGTTTTTAAACCATGCATTAGGTCTAATTAACAATGATGGGGCATTTGTAGACATGGCAGTTGGTATAGGAATGGCAGGTACAATGAGAGATGTATTCATGAACGGAGGACAGGTATTTGTAGATGCATTACCAACTTTAGTGACAGTACTTATAGGCGGGATAGTAGGAGGATTTGCAGCTGCTAAGTTTGAAAAGTATTTAGCTTCAAAATAGAAGGTTAAGTTTTTAAAATAGGTTCGATAAATAATAAAAATATATTAAAAAGGGGGGCTAAGGATGACAGTTCAATATGCAATAGCAACATTTGCAGGAGCATTTATATTCCCATTTCTAATTAGAATGATATGGGGGAAAATGTGTGAAAACTGGGGCAATATAGGTGGCTGGATGGCAGCTGCATTTGTAGTTGGTCTTACTTGGACATTAAACCACGGTGTTAGTATGATACATCAGACAGGTGCATGGATAGATATGGCTTGGGCTGCAGGAATTGGATTATTTACGGCTTCAATAGTTAGTGGAGATAAGTTTGGAAAGGGCGCTGTTAACTATATAGTAGCATTAATTGGTGGCACCTTAGGAGGATTTATCTTATCTTGTTTCCTATAAAAACACACTTGAATATTTGACATATAAGAACTAAACTGAAATAAGGAGGTAACGATATGGAAAAGAAATATGTTTTAGCCTTTGACCAAGGAACTACCAGCTCTAGAGCAGTGCTATTTGATCATGATGGGAAAATAGTAGGCGTTGCTCAAAAAGAGTTTACACAAATATATCCTAAAGCTGGATGGGTAGAGCATGATCCTATGGAAATATGGGGAACTCAAAGCGGAGTAGCAAGAGAGGTCTTAGAAAGAGCAGGTGTTAGACCTGATGAAGTTGCTGCCATAGGTATAACAAATCAAAGAGAAACTACAGTTGTTTGGGATAAAAACACTGGAAAACCAGTATATAACGCAATAGTTTGGCAGTGTAGAAGAACTGCTTCCATATGTGATGACTTAAAAGCAAGAGGGCTTGAAGAATATATTAGAGAAAATACAGGACTTGTTGTAGATGCATATTTTTCTGGAACAAAAGTAAAATGGATACTAGACAATGTGGAAGGTGCTAGAGAAAAGGCAGAAAACGGCGACTTATTATTTGGTAATATTGATACATGGCTTATTTGGAATCTTACAAGAGGAAAGGTTCACGTAACTGATTACTCAAACGCTTCCAGAACTATGCTCTATAATATTAAAGAGCTTAAATGGGATGAGAAGATATTAGAAGAATTAAATATACCAAAATCAATGCTTCCAGAAGCTAGACCATCTAGCGAAATCTATGGCTATACAGATGAGGCAACCTTTGGCGGTGCTATGATTCCAATAGCAGGTATAGCAGGAGACCAACAAGCTGCACTATTTGGGCAGGCATGCTTTGAGCCAGGTATGGCGAAAAACACTTATGGTACTGGATGCTTCATGTTAATGAATACTGGTGAGGAAATGGTTCCATCAAAGAATGGACTTCTTACTACAATAGCATGGGGAGTAGACGGAAAAGTTGAATATGCATTAGAAGGAAGTATATTCATAGCTGGTGCAGTAGTACAATGGCTAAGGGATGAGTTGAAATTAATAGACAGTGCAAAGGATAGCGAGTACTTTGCAACAAGAGTAGAGGACAATAACGGAGTTTATCTAGTGCCAGCATTTGTTGGATTAGGAGCTCCATATTGGGATATGTATGCAAGAGGAACTATTGTAGGCTTAACTAGAGGAGCAAATAGAAATCATATCATAAGAGCAGCATTAGAGTCCATTTGCTATCAAACTAGAGACGTTCTAGAAGCTATGCAAGAAGATTCAGGTATAGATCTTCAAGCACTAAAGGTAGACGGTGGCGCTGTTGCTAACAACTTCTTGATGCAGTTCCAATCAGATATACTAGGTGTACCTGTTCATAGACCAGAAGTAATAGAAACTACAGCACTAGGAGCAGCATACCTAGCTGGCCTAGCAGTTGAATTCTGGGAAAGCAAAGAAGAAATAGCAAAGAAGTGGAATGTTGATAGAGTATTTGAACATGAAATGGATGAAGATAAGAAGAATGCTTTATACAGCGGATGGAAGAAAGCTGTAAGTAAAGCACTTAAGTGGGAAGAAGCATAGAAAAATTCAAGCATCTAAGGATAAAAAACATAAGACGGTGAGACTAGAGTAAGAGAGCCGCACAATCTATAC
>CAZUFW010000003.1:64394-77856 GCA_964619895.1 uncultured Clostridia bacterium
TTATAGCAACTGTTCGCTTAGCATTTCTATGTATTTGCGAAAAAAGGGGGGAACAAAATGTATGACATTGCAATAATAGGAGCTGGAGTAATAGGAGCTTTTGTAGCTAGAGAATTAGCTAGATATGAACTAAATATAGTATTGATAGATAAAGAAAACGATGTATCTAATGGCTCTTCAAAAGCAAATAGTGCCATAATACATGCTGGATACGATGCTAAACCAGGAACAAATATGGCAAAATTCAATTCACTAGGTAATCCTATGTTTGATAAAGTATGTGAAGAGCTGGATGTTGAGTTTAGTAGAATAGGTTCATTTGTCGTTGGATTTGATGATGCTGAGATGGAAACCATAAGAGAATTATATCAACGGGGCTTAGATAATAAGGTTGAAGGACTAGAGATAATTGATGGAGATAAGGTAAGAGAAATGGAACCTAACTTAAATGATTCAATAAAAGGAGCTTTATATGCGCCTACCTGTGGAATTATAAGTCCATGGGAGTTGACTATAGCCTTAGCTGAAAATGCAGCAGATAATGGAGTAGAGATTTCACTAAATAATGAGGTTATGGATATTAAAAAAACAGAATCAGGATATAAGGTAATTACAAACAAGAGAGAAATTGATTCTAAATATGTAATAAATTGTGCAGGAGTCTATGCAGACAAAATCAACAACATGGTATCTAAATATACATTTGTAATAACTCCTAGGAAGGGTCAATATTTTGTACTAGACAAAAGCGTAGGAGATTTTGTAAATACAGTGGTATTTCAATGCCCTTCAAAGGTTGGAAAAGGCATATTAATAACTCCGACAGTTCACGGTAATATGCTAATAGGACCAGATGCAGAGGATATAGAAGATAAAAATGATGTGGCAACTACTGCAGAAAATTTAGAGTACATAAAAGAAATTGCTAGAAGCTCATCTGCTAGTGTTCCTGTAAACAAGGTAATAACCACTTATGCAGGACTAAGAGCAGAAGTAAGTACTGGAGATTTTATAATTAGCGAAGCAAAGGATGCAAAAGGATTTATAAATGTGGCTGGTATAAAATCACCTGGTTTATCATCAGCACCTGCCATTGCAGAATATGTAGTCGGTATATTGAAAGAATTGACAGGAGGATTTAAAGAAAAGGATGATTTTAATCCAAGGAGAAGAAGGGTAGTAAGATTTGACAAATTAAGCAGCGAGGAAAAAGCTGAGCTTATAAAAAAGGATCCTAGATATGGAAGAATAATTTGTCGATGCGAAAGTGTCACGGAGGGAGAGATAGTAGACATAATTAGAAGAAATGCAGGAGCAACTACAGTAGATGGGGTAAAGAGGAGAGCAAGACCGGGAACAGGCAGATGTCAGGGAGGTTTTTGCGGACCTAGAGTAGTTGAAATACTGGCTAGAGAGCTTAATAAAGATATAGATGGGATAGTGAAGGATAGAGAAAATTCATATTTATTGACTGGGAAAACAAATAAAGGAAAAGAATAAGGGGGTGGTGAGGTGATAGAGTATGATATTGTAGTTATTGGAGGAGGGCCAGCTGGTTTAGCAGCAGCAGTAGAGGCTAAAAAAAGTGGAGTAAATAGTCTCCTAGTAATAGAAAGAGATAGAGAACTTGGGGGGATACTACAGCAGTGTATTCATAATGGATTTGGTCTTCATGAATTTAAAGAGGAATTAACTGGCCCCGAGTATTCCGAAAGGTTTATAGATGAAATAAAGGAACTTAATATTGAATACAGGCTTGATACTATGGTTTTAAATATTACAGAGGAAAAGATAATAAGTGCAATAAATTCAAAGGACGGATTTATTAATATAAAAGCAAAGGCTATAATACTTTCCATGGGTTGTAGAGAGCGAACTAGGGGAGCAATAAATATACCTGGAACAAGGCCCTCAGGCATATTTACAGCAGGGACAGCTCAGAGATACATTAATATGGAAGGTTATATGGTAGGCAAGAAAATATTTATACTAGGTTCAGGAGATATTGGACTTATAATGGCAAGAAGACTTACGCTAGAAGGTGCAGAGGTTATAGGAGTAGCAGAGATTATGCCATATTCAGGAGGACTGACTAGAAATATTGTTCAATGTTTACACGACTATGACATACCATTATTGTTAAGCCATACTATAACGAGAATAGATGGAAGAGACAGAATCGAAGGAATAGTAGTATCAGAGGTAGATGAAAATAAAAGACATATTCCAGGGACAGAAAAATATTATGAGTGTGATACATTATTACTATCAGTTGGTTTAATACCTGAAAATGAGCTCTCAAAGAGTGCTAACTTAAAGCTTGATAATATAACAGGCGGTCCTGTAGTAAATGAATCTATGGAAACAACTGTAGAAGGAATCTTTGCCTGCGGAAATGTAGTTCATGTCCATGACTTAGTAGACTATGTCAGCGAGGAAGGACGTAGAGCAGGGAAGAGTGCTGCTAAATATGTTTCAGAAGGCTTTAGTAAATCAGAAAAGGTTATTAATACAAAAGTAGGAAAAGGAATTAGATATATAGTACCTCAAATAATAAGGCCAGAAAACTTGGAAAATTCATTAACCCTTTTTATGAGATCAGATGATGTATATTCTGATATAGCTATGAATGTAAAGCTAGGAGAAAAAATAATAAAAAGGATAAAAAAGAGAACCCTCACTCCAGGAGAAATGGAGAGAGTAAATATAGATGCTAGCCTCCTAAAAGATACTATAGTAGAGACTTTAGTTGTAGAGTTAGACAGGGAGGGAGAATAATATGGAAACTATCTGCATAGTTTGTCCCATTGGATGTCGTTTAACTATTATTAAAGATGATACAAGTCCTGATGGATATGTAATAAAAGGCAACCAATGTAAAAGAGGAGAGCACTATGGAATACTTGAAATGACGAATCCTACTAGGGTAATTACCTCTACTGTGAAAATTAACAATGCGCATCTTAAGAGACTGCCTGTAAAGACTAATGGAGCAATACCTAAGGATATGAATTTTAAATGTATGGAGTTAATAAATTCTTTAGAGGTTGAAGCACCTGTGATTGTAGGGCAGGTTATAGTAAAAGACATATTAGAAACAGGAATAGATTTAGTTGCTTCCAGAAGTATGGAATGATTATTGAAAATATCACCGTAGGGTATTTTTCTCATTGTGTTTAAAACTTCAAAATAAAGGGTAAATTATAACTAGTAAATAACATAGTTAAATACATTAAATATAAATATCTTATTGAGAGGAGAAACATAATGGAAAAAGTTAAATTGGCAGTCATTTATTATAGTATGACAGGCAGCAACTATAAATTAGCAAAATGGGCAGAGGAGGCAGCAAAGGAAGCAGGAGCAGAAGTTAGAGTACTTAAGGTACAGGAGCTAGCACCAGAGACAGCAATAAACTTAAATCCAGTGTGGAAAGCTCATGTTGAAGCAACAAAGGATGTACCAATAGCTTCTTCAGCAGACATAGAATGGGCGGATGCAGTAATATTCAGCTCTCCTACACGTTTTGGAAACGTGGCATCTCAAATCAAACAGTTTATGGATTTACAAGGTGGGCTATGGGCTCAAGGAAAATTAACAAATAAAGTAGTATCTGCTATGTCAACAGCACAAAATTCTCATGGTGGTCAAGAGGCTACAGTTCTTGCAATATATACATCTATGATGCACTGGGGAGCAATAATAGTTCCTCCTGGATATACTGACAGTTCTGCATTTAAGTCAGGAGGAAATCCTTATGGAACCTCAGTAACTATAGATGGAGAAGGCAAGATGGTAGAAGACGTAGAAGATGCAGTTAAACACCAAGCTAAGCGTACAATAGAAGTAGCATCTTGGGTCAAAAAAGGGCAATTATAGTCAAAAATCCTAGGTTAAATCCTAGGATTTTTTTTAGTTAGTTATAGTTAAATTGTTGACAATTTAAAGAAATAAGAATACTATGTACATATACTCATATACGTATATAGGTATGGACAATGAACTTCTGTGATAATTATATAGAACTTAAAGCAAGAGGAGGCATATTAATGGAAAGCAAAACAAAGCTATATTTACTCACTGGCTTTTTAGGAGCCGGGAAAACAACTTTTCTAACCAACATTCTTGATACTTTATATGGAAAAAAAGTAGGAGTTATTATGAATGAGTTTGGAAAGGTTGGCATAGATGGAACTATTATTAAAAAAGAAGGTATGGAGCTTGTAGAAATAAATAGAGGCTCAATATTTTGTTCTTGTTTACAGCTTTCATTTGTATCTGCATTGATAGAAATGGCAGATCGTAATATGGAATATGTTTTTGTTGAAAGCTCAGGGTTAGCAGACCCATCAAATATTGGAGAGTTTTTAGATGCTGTTCAAGTTGCCAAGGGAGATGTTTATGATTATAGTGGGTCAATTTGCATAGTTGACGGAGTAAACTTTCTAGAGCAAATAGAAGATATAGAAACCGTAGAAAGACAGCTTAAATTCTGCCACCTTGCAATTATAAGTAAGGTGGACTTAATAAGTGAGGAAGTCCTTGATAGGATTAAACAAAAGATAAGAGATATAAACCCTAAGGTTGAAATCCAAACATCAATAAATGGGAAATTAGATTATAACTTTTTAGAAAAGAACCTTATGGAGAATGATTGGGCAGGAACAGAAGATACTACAAACACTCCAGAAAATAAACCAAAGACTTTAACTTTAACCTATGATGGCGAAATAACTAAAGAAAAGCTTACTCAATTTATAGATATTATTAAAAAAGACAGCTATAGAATTAAAGGCTTCTTTATGCTTGAGGATGGTTGGAATCAAGTTGATGTAGTTGGCAGTAGAATAGATTACAAAATAACTGATAAGGAAGAACCAAGCTCCCAATTAGTTATAATCTCAAAGATTGGACCACAAATTATTAAGCCAATATTTAATGTTTGGGAAGAAGTAGTTGGGAAGGAAATGAAACTAAGATAGGAAGTGATGATTTGAATAATCTAATAAACTTTTTTAAGGTTCTTTCAGATGATACAAGAATGAGAATCTTAGCTCTTTTGTATCACAAAAAGCTTTGTGTATGCCAAATATGTGGAATAATAGAAGAACCACAGCCAAAAGTATCAAAGCATCTTGCAAGGCTTAGAGATATGGGGTTTGTCAAAGATGAACGTCAAGAACAATTTATATTCTATGACTTAAATATTCATGATGAAGCTTTAAAGAATATATTGAAGAACATTGTAGACAACAAGGATAGTTATCCGACTTTAAAAAATGACATAGAAAAAATTAAGGATACAGAAAAATATCTTGAAACATGTAAAATCTAAGGAGGTAGATTTTTTGATAATTAAAATCCTAGGTACTGGATGTTCAAAGTGCGATAAATTAGAGAAAAACGCTAAAAAGGCAGTAAAAGAATTAGGCATTGATGCCACTATAGAGAAAGTGGCAGACCTTAGAGAGATGGTGGCCTATGGTGTCATGGAAGTACCGGCTCTTGTAGTTGATGATGAAGTCAAGTCAGTGGGAAAAGTATTGTCCTCAGAGGAAATAAAGAAATACTTATAGAAGCTTTTAAAAAATATAAATTTATATTTTTATATGACTATTAGCTAACATCTACAATATTGTAGATGTTTTTTTATTTATAAATTATTTCTACCACATTACAGGCAACGAATAATGAACTTCTATTCTAAAACATCAAACAATATATTAATAACATAGAGGTAAAATTATTACTATTTGAACTTAATAGTAATTCTCTTGTCATTTTATATGAGCAATAAGAGAACTATATGGAGATGATGGACCTATGTTAATGGATTTGATTACAGAGGATACAATTGAACTAAATGTAAAAGTGGAAAGCTGGGAAGAAGCTATTAAAAAGGGTGGAGAACTACTGGAAAAATGCGGAGCAATAGAAAATAGATATGTTGATGCAATGATTAACACAGTAAAAGAATTAGGTCCTTATATAGTAATAGAAGAAGGAATTGCAATGCCTCATGCCAGACCTGAGGATGGAGCTCTAAAACTAGGAATGAGCTTAATAACATTAGAAGATGAAATAGAATTTGGAAGCACCTATTATGATCCTGTAAAGCTAGTCATATCATTTTGCTCTATAGATTCTAAAACACATTTAAGAGCATTGTCTGAATTAATGGTTTTATTAGAAAATGAAAAATACATTGAAGGCATAATAAATGCTAAAAGCAAAAGTGAGGTGATAAGAATTATCAAAGAGTGTAGTGAATAACTAAAGGCCAAAGGAGGATTTTTGTGCTAAAGATTTATACAGTATGCGGAAATGGTATAGGAAGCAGTATAATGCTAAAGGCAAAAGTAGAAGAAATATGTGAAGAAAACGGAATCAAAGCAAATGTAGAATCCACTGACTTTAATTCGGCCCAAGGAAAGGTATGCGACTTACTAGTAACAGTTAAAGAACTAGCTGATCAGTTTGAGGGAAAAGAGGTAGTTATAGTAAGAAGCTATGTCAACAAGAAGAAAATACAAGAGGATATATTAGAAGCACTACTAGTAAAAGCTGGGCTAAGTCAGTTAGAGTGAAACATTAACTCAATATTAACAGTATAAGGGGGTAAAGGAATGGATGTTTTGAAGGTAATTTCTAATGATATCTTGACACAACCTGCGTTACTTATGGGACTAATTTCATTAATCGGATTATTAGCATTAAGAAGACCTTTTAATAAAATCATGACTGGTACCTTAAAGCCTATTCTAGGATTTTTAATGCTTGGGGCAGGTGCAGACTTTATCGTTGCCAATCTTGGACCTTTAGGGCAAATGATTGAGCATGGATTTAATATTACAGGGGTAGTACCAAACAATGAAGCAATAGTGGCAATAGCTCAAAACGTGCTAGGCGTAGAAACCATGTTTATTCTTCTGTTTGGATTGATTTTCAACTTGATAATCGCTAGATTTACAAAATATAAATATATATTTTTGAGTGGACATCATACTTTCTTTATGGCTTGTTTATTATCTGCTGTATTAAGTACAGGAGGATTAGATGGAGCATTACTAATAGGAATCGGTGGATTTATCCTGGGAGCTTGGAGTGCAATATCACCAGCAATAGGACAAAAATACACACTTAAAGTTACTGATGGTGACGACATAGCAATGGGTCACTTTGGAAGCCTTGGCTACTACATAGCAGGTTGGATTGGGAAACTTGTAGGAAAGCCTGAAGACAGCACAGAAAAAATTAATATTCCTGAAAAATTTGGTTTCTTAAGAGACACAACAATATCTACAGCAATAACTATGATTATATTTTATCTTATAGCTGCAATTGCAGCAGGTCCAGAATTTGTTGCAGGAATTTCAGGTGGAACAAACTTCATAGTTTTCTCATTGATGACTGCATTAAAATTTGCTGTGGGAGTAGCAATTGTTTATAATGGTGTTAGAATGATTCTAGGTGATTTAATACCTGCTTTCCAAGGAATATCCAAGAAGATTATACCAAATGCAATACCGGCAGTTGATTGTGCAGTTTTCTTTACTTATGCACCAACCGCAGTTATCATAGGCTTTCTTTTTAGCTTTATTGGTGGAATCGTCGGAATGCTTATTCTAGGAGCTATAGGAGGAGTACTAATTATTCCAGGATTGATTCCTCACTTCTTCTGTGGAGCTACAGCAGGAATATTCGGAAATGCAACAGGTGGTAAGAAAGGCGCTATGCTAGGAGCTTTTGTTAACGGATTGGCTATAAGTTTCCTTCCAGCTTTACTTTTACCTGTACTAGGTAACTTAGGCTTCCAAAATACAACATTTGGAGATTTTGACTTTGGTATAATAGGAATTATATTTGGAAAGGCAGCAGATACTTTTGGTAAAGCAGGCATATTTGGTCTAGTTGCTGTATTTCTATTGGTTTTAATTATACCAAGCTTTATTAAGACAAAATCACCTACACTAAATAACAAAACTAAAGCTTAAGAAAGAAAATAAATAAGCAATAATAATATTTAATTTAAACATAATCAAATGCCTTGTTAGGCATTTGATTATGTCTTTTATTAGAAGCAGATAAATAAATCTAACCAAGGAGGCAGGCTAATGATAGAGATATTATGTATCGGACATTCTGCATATGATATAACTATTCCACTTAGTGAATACCCTGTGGAAAACATGAAATATTCAGTATCATCAATTGTAGAATGTGGAGGAGGGCCTGCTGGTAATGCTGCTTATCTCTTATCTAAATGGGGAATTAAAACTGGATATATTGGGTTATTAGGCAATGATATATATGGAAAGAAGATTATAAAAGAATTTGAAGATATAGGGTCAGACATATCTCTAGCTTGTATTGAAAATAATTATCTAACACCTCTTTCAACAATTATTGTAAACATTAGTAATGGGAGCAGAACAATAATAAACAGAAAAGAACCTCATGAAAATATTATTGTAAATGATCATGAGTTGAGAAAAATAAATCCTAAAGTAATCTTAGCAGATGGACATGAATTAAAAGCCTCTTTAGAAGCCATTAGAGTATTTCCACATGCTAAGACAATAATAGATGCCGGTTCTTTAAAGAAAGATACTATAGAGCTTGCAGCTATAGTTGATTATTTAATCTGTTCAGAGAGATTTGCTTTGGACTATTGTAAAATGGACTCTTTAGAAACAAAAAATGATTTTGAGAAGTGTATTTGTAAATTGAAGGAATTAAATAAGAATAATATAGTAGTTACATTAGGAGAAAGAGGGCTTATTTATGAAGAGAATAATACAGTAACAAGCCTGCCCGCCTTTAATGTAAAAGCCGTAGATACAACAGGAGCAGGAGATATTTTTCATGGCGCTTTTGCCTATGGTGTTTTAAAAGAGTTTGACTTACTATACAATTTAAGATTTTCCTCTATGACCTCAGCTCTGTCAGTTACCAAGTTTGGCGGCAGAACATCAATACCTAAATTGGAAGAAGTGAATACAAAGCTAAATCATAGAACAACTTAAGCTAGATAAGTGTTAAAATATACTTAAGATAACTAAAGGTAGTGATAATATGATGTGGGGAGATAAGAGATATCGATCCTTTGATTATGAAATGAAAAGAATATTCCATTCAAAGATAATTAAGTTATCCTTAGACGGAGGCTTTACTTGTCCAAACAGGGATGGAACTTTAGGCAGTAAGGGATGTATTTTTTGTGGAGAAGAAGGTTCGGGAGAATTTGCGGCCTCTAGAACTTTAGACATAGCTAAGCAAATGGAAAGCCAAAAAAAGCTTCTGTCTAAAAAATGGAGTAATGGCAAATATATTGCTTATTTTCAGAACTTTACTAATACTTATTCCACCTATGAAGACCTAAAACAAAAATATTATTCGGCTATATCCCAAAATGGAATAGTAGGTCTTGCTATAGCTACAAGACCAGATTGTTTATCTGAAGAGATATTGGATTTACTAGAAGAGATTAATAAAAAGACTTTTCTTTGGGTTGAACTGGGACTTCAATCAATACATGAAGGAACTGCTAAACTCATAAGAAGAGGTTACCCTCTAGACTGTTATAATGAAGCTATAAAACAGCTGAAAAAGAGAAATATCAAAGTAGTTACTCATCTAATATTTGGACTGCCTAATGAGTCAAGAGAGGACATATTGTCATCTGTAAAATATGTAGCTAATACAGGCACTTGGGGTGTAAAGCTTCATTTGCTGTATATACAAAAAGGAATAGATCTACATGAATACTATAAAAAGTCACCTTTTCACATACTATCTCAGGAAGAGTATATTTCTTTAATAGTAGACAGTATAGAACATCTACCACCAGATATGGTTATTCATAGACTAACTGGAGATGGCAAGAGAGCATTATTAGTAGAGCCATTATGGAGTTTAGATAAACTTAGAGTATTATCAGGTATTGATATAGAACTAAAAAGAAGAAACAGCTATCAGGGCATTAAGTATAAGGCCTATTAAAGCTTTTACTTAAAAGTGAGATCAACTTATTAGGAATAGAACATGATGAGATATTGCCCGGGAAAAGCAAGACAGAAGACGCTTCTCCTACTGTCCACGTTAAATTAACTTTAATACATGAGCCTAGCAAAAAAACAGTTTGATTAATATATCAAGCTGTTTTTTTTATTAGGATCAGCACTAGCTAAAAAACATTTCGGCACTCTAACAAATTTAAAAGGAATTTTTAGCAATTTGTAGAATAATAGAGAATAACTTAATAAGAAGAATATGGCATTTTGGCATGTAGATGTGGAATAGAAATTATTGAGGTGGTGAGATGGAAAACAAAGTGGAGAACATTATTTCTAGCGAAAATACTTGTACGGAACTTTGTGATTTCAACGGAATTGGAAGTACAGTAGAGTATTTAAAGTGTAAGTACTTATCTTTATGGTGGAGAAATAAAACTGATTTCTACCAACATGAAAAGGAAATTAAATTTGTTGAAAAGTTAAGTAATGAAAGAAGAATGGAAAAGTTTAGAAAAAGGTTTTTTGATGAATTACATAAAATCCCCAAAAATGAGAGCAAAGAAAAAGAATGGAGCGATAAAATATTTTCTTTAATAATGGAATTAGAAGCTAATATTATTGGAGAAGAATACAGTTATATTAACTTTTTCACTGATAAAGGATATGGACTAATTACTGAGGAGTTTATTAAAGAAGCTAGAAAATTTGATCCTAATATGAATGTTTATGATATATTCCAAGCTATTAGAAATGTATGGATTATGAATAGCATACAGGTGTTTTTTAATATGGAAGTAAAATTAACACCGTCTATTTTTTCATATAGTCTGTTGTACCCTTATAGTGACAATTATTTAGATGATACAGAGATAATTGTTGAGGATAAGATTAATTTTAATAAAAGGTTTAGAAAATGGTTGTCTGGAGAAGAGGCTCAGGCTACAAATTCTAACGAAAAGATTATCTACAGCCTCGTAAAAAAAATAGAAGCAGAGTTTCCAAGAGAAAAGTATCCTCAAATTTTTGAAAGTCTGTTAGCTATCCATACAGGTCAAGAAAATAGCCTCGTTCAGCAGAGAGGAGAAAGCCTTCCCTATGAAAGAGATATAATGGGTATTAGCTTTGAAAAAGGAGGCACATCCGTATTAGCTGATGGCTACCTAGTAAAAGGAGAGTTAACAGCAGAAGAAGCTGACTTTGTATTTGGATATGGTGTATTTCTACAGATAATAGATGATCTCCAAGACGTAGAAGAGGATATAAGTAATGGACACATGACTATACTTTCGCAGGTTGCTACAAAATGGCCTTTAGATAAGTTAATAAACAAATTATTTTGGTTTATAGAGGGAATATTAGAAGATGCAAAATTCTTTTCATCAAATGATTCCATAAAGCTTAAGAAAATTATACATAAAAGCTGTATAATCATGATTTTTGAAGCAGTATCTAAAAACAGAAAGAGATTTAGTGAAAAGTACCTAAAAGAGCTTGAAAAGTATTCAACTCTTAGATTTTCATATTATAAAAAATTGAAAAGAAAATTTCAAAAGGACTTTTCATCAGAGGACATACTTAATATTTGTACTGTATTAAGTAAAAGAAATGATTCAAAAAAAATTAGGGGTGATAAGAGTGATAACATATAAAAGGTGCACAGAAGTGGATATAAATACTATATTTCAGACTTTTCAAACTGGATTTTCCGATTATATCATAAAGATTGAAATGCCAAAGGATTTTTTTATCAAGCGGTTTTTTGGTCCAGAAGGAAATAGTTATGAGCATTCTCTTATTGCTTTTGATGGTGATGTACCCGTTGGACTTAATCTAGGTGGTATAAAGATTTATGAAGGTATAAAGACCCTTAGGTGTGGGGCACTTTGCATTCACCCAGATTATAGAGGAACTGAGGTTGGAAAACGACTTTTTGAGCTCCATAAAGAAATTGCTTTAGAGAATTATTGTAAGCAGATGTTTTTAGAGGTTATAGTAGGAAATGATCGCGCAATTAATTTTTATAAGAAAAAGGGTTATGAAAAGGTTTATGATATGGTTTATTATTCTCACAATAATCCATTAGAATTTAAGGCTGTTTTGCCAAATGATTTAAGAATTGAAAAAATAGATATGGATATCTTAAGAACCTTAAGTCATGAAATACAAGATATACATATAAATTGGCAAAATGATTTTGATTATATTAGTCAAATTGATGGTCAGATGCATTATGGGATATTTAAAGATGATAGGCTAATGGGAGGACTAAGTATACATCCTAAAGGAAAGATTAGTTTTCTGTGGATAAGCCCGGAGCTACGACATCAAGGTTTGGGGAAAGGAATTATAAATCATGCTGTAAAAGAGCTTAGCATAGAAAAGCTAGTAATAAATTTCCCTAACAATGCAAGTCTTTTAGGCTTTGTGAAGCGTCTTAACTTTACTAAGGACTCAATTTCACAATATGAAATGTATCTCACTTTATAAGATGCTGAAAATATAAATTAAGCTTGTTTTTATATGAAAAATCTTTAATTTTTTATAGGGGGTCAGTTTATGAGAATTGAAACAGAAAGATTATACTTACGTCCTTTTGATATTGAAAAGGATTTAGCAGCATATGCTGATATTATGGGAGAGAATGAGGTTGGTAAGTGGCTTCCAAAAGGAGAAGGACACACGATAGAAGAGACAGAACGGTTTATGAATTACATTTTAAAGCACTGGGAGAAATATAACTATGGAATATGGGCTGTTGTAGACAAAGAAACTGATTGTCTATTAGGCCATTGTGGACTAAATTTTGTTAAAGATCTTTCAGAAACAGAGGTCTTATATGCATTTGGAAAGCATGCCAGAGGAAAAGGATATGCTACAGAGGCAGCAAATGCATCTCTTAAATATGCTTTTGAAGAATTAGACTTCGATCATATAATAGCCCTTGCCAAAACTTTAAATAAAGCTTCAATTAATGTAATAGAGAAATTAGGACTTAAATTTGTAAAGGATATGGAGCTATTTGGCATGGAAGTTAAATATTTTAATATTACTAAAGAAGAATACGAAAGTCTTGAAAAGTAAAGTACTTATATATAAAAAGAATCCTTATTCTTATTAAGGATTCTCAGGCTGTCGACATTCTGTATGTTGATGGCTTATAATACAGATAAACATTTGTCGGATAATGTAAAGAGCAGAAAATTTATATTAGGTATGAGAGGTAAATATGCAAGTAGGAGATAAAATATCATTTGGCAGTTACAGTTGGCGAGTGCTTGACATACAAAACAATACGGCTTTGATTATAACCGAATGTATTATAGAACAGCGTGCTTACCATGACGCTTATAAAGATATAACATGGGCTGACTGCTCGTTAAGAAAATATCTGAATGGTGAATTTTATGACAAATTCAACGCAACTGATAAATCAAGAATAATTCCGG
>CAZUFW010000004.1:0-4484 GCA_964619895.1 uncultured Clostridia bacterium
ATAAAACTATTGGAACATCTTCATCATTATATAACGAGAATGGAAAAGTAAAAGAACCTCAATTTATAAAGGACGCTAAAGATATAGCGAGAATTTTAGATATACCTCATTATGTAGTAGATTTAAGACAGGAGTTTGATAGTCTAGTTAAAAATGAGTTTATAGATGAATATATTAGTGGCAAAACTCCTAATCCATGTATTACATGTAACAAAAAAATCAAATATGGAAAGCTTATTGAAATTGCTAATGATTTAGGAGCTTACTATATAGCTACAGGGCACTATGCAAACATAATATATGATGAAAAACTAATGAGATACCGCATATTTTCTGGTGAAGCGGGGAGAAAAGACCAAGCATATGTGCTTCATTCTCTTACTCAGAAGCAGCTAAGCCATGTAATATTACCTATAGGTACATTTAGTTCTAAAGAAGAAGTAAGAAGAATAGCACTTAAAATAGACAAGAATATTGCTCATAAATCAGATAGTATGGGAGTATGTTTTATTCCAGATGGAGATTATGGAAAATATATTTCAAAAGAGAGACCTGAACTAGTGAAAAGAGGAAATTTCGTTGATGTTGATGGAAATATCATTGGAGAACACAAAGGAATAGTAAATTACACAATAGGACAACGAAGAGGACTAGGTGAGTATTTTAACAAGCCTATGTTTGTAGTAGAAATAGATGCCGAGAGAAACGTGGTTGTGCTCGGCGACAATAGGGACACATATTCAAAAGGATTGATAGCTAGAGATGCAAACTTTACTCTTTTTGATGAGCTAAGGGAAGAAATTCAGGTTGAAGCAAAGGTTTGTCAATGGGGTTGGCTTTTGCCGTCAACGGTTGTAGGCTTGGGGAATGACAGGATAAAAGTTATTTTTCATAAGAAAGAGAGAGCCATTGCCCCAGGTCAATCTATAGTGTTTTATAAAGAGAATGAGATTATTGGTGGAGCAAGGATAGAATCTATAATTAGTGATTAACAAAAAAATAGTTAACTTATTAAAATAGGGGTATAAAATATAATATACTAAAAATAATGTATTTTATACAGAAGGTAAGGTGATTTGGATGAAGCTGTGTTCTATTTGCAAGAAAAATATCGCTGTTATGTTAACCACAAAAATCGAAAATGGAAAACCTGAAGTAACTGGTGTATGTATGGAATGTGCAAAAAAAATGGGACTCCCTGTAATCGATCAACTCATGAATCAGATGAATATGAAACCTGAGGATTTAGAAAACATTACTAATCAAATGAATAATGTTTTTAAGGATATAGACGTAGATAAAATAGACCCAGAAAATCCATTTGGGGATTTTTTAAATGATATAATGTTAAGCAAAGATCAGGATTTTGAGCCAAAGGCTAAGAATATAGATTTAAACATAAGAGAAACTGAGTCAAATATAAAGAATGAAAGGAAACCTAATAGAAAGAAAAAGAAATACCTAGATACCTATGGAACAAATTTAACAGATAAGGCAATAGACAAACAGGTAGATAAAATAATAGGACGAAATAGGGAAATAGATAGAGTAATTCAAATATTAAATAGAAGAACAAAAAATAATCCTGTGCTTATTGGCGAACCGGGAGTTGGAAAGACAGCAATAGCTGAAGGTTTAGCAGTTAGGATAGCAGAAAGAAAAGTTCCAGCAAAACTATATGATGCAGAAGTATATCTTCTTGATTTAACAGCAATTGTGGCAGGAACCCAATTCAGGGGCCAGTTTGAAGGCCGCATGAAAGCTATTATCGATGAAGCAAAGGAACTTGGCAATATTATTTTAGTTATTGATGAAGTTCATAATATAATGGGAGCAGGGGAAGTTCATGGAGGTGTTATGAATGCTGCAAACATTCTTAAGCCATCCCTTGCAAAAGGAGAAATACAAGTTATAGGTACAACAACATTAGAAGAATATAGAAAGCATATAGAAAAAGATTCTGCACTGGAAAGAAGATTCCAACCTGTTTTAGTAGAAGAGCCTAATATTGAAGAAGCCATTGAGATTTTAAAAGGAATAAGAGGATATTACGAAGACTATCATAGAGTCCAGATATCTGACGAAGTAATAGAGGCTGCTGTAAGACTTTCAGAAAGGTATATTACTGATAGATTCTTGCCAGATAAGGCTATTGATGTAATTGATGAAGCAGGTTCAAGAGTAAACCTAAGGAATCAAGGCTTTGTGGAGCTAGAAACATTAAAAGAAGAATTGAAGAAGATACAGGAGTTAAAAGAGACTGCTGCTTCATCTGATAATTACGAAAAAGCAGCAGAATACAAAATGGAAGAGTACAGTTTAGAAGATAAAATAAAAGAATTAGAAAAATCATGCTCTGAAGTTCAAGTTACTGTTGATGATGTGGCTTATGTAATAGAATCATGGACTAAGATTCCTATCCAGAGAATTACTAAGGAAGAGGCTGCTAAACTTCTAAATCTCGAAGAAATTTTACACAGAAGAGTTATTGGACAACATGAAGCAGTAGTAAGCTTATCTAAGGCTATCCGAAGGAATCGTTCTGGCTTTAGGAAAAAGAAAAAGCCCGCCTCCTTCATATTCGTAGGTCCAACTGGAGTAGGGAAGACTGAGCTTGCTAAAGCACTTGCATGTGAACTATTTGGCAGCGAGGAAGCTATGATACGTGTAGATATGTCAGAGTTTATGGAAAAACATACTGTGTCAAAGCTTATAGGGGCACCTCCAGGATATGTAGGTTATGACGAAGGGGGACAGTTAACTGAAAAAGTCAGAAGACGACCATATTCAGTTATTCTATTTGATGAAATAGAAAAAGCTCATCCAGATGTATTTAATATGCTTCTACAAATATTAGAAGATGGAAGGCTTACTGATAGTCAAGGAAGGACTGTGTTCTTTGAAAATACTGTTATAATAATGACTTCAAATGCAGGCACTAGCTTTAATGCAAATACATTTGGATTTGCTAGAGAAGGATATGTTGCCTTAGAGAACAGGGTAAATGATGCATTAAAACAGACTTTCAGACCTGAATTCCTTAATAGAGTTGATGAGACAATCGTATTTACTCATCTATCTACAGGAGAACTTCGCCAAATCGTTGATTTAATGCTTAAAGAAGTGACGGAAGATGTAGAAGAGAAAGGAATGAATATTCTTATATCTGATAAAGCAAAAGACTTTTTAGTTAATAAAGGATATGATCAGAAATATGGGGCTCGTCCTTTAAGAAGAGCTATTCAAAGGTATATTGAGGACGAGATTGCAGAATTGTATTTAAAAAATGAATTTAAAAAAGGACATACAATCAATGTAGACGTAGAAAATGAAACTATAGCTATTAAGAAAAGCTTCTGACGAAGCTTTAGAGGTAGCTTTTCTTGAAACTCATTTACGGAAAGTTCTTTTATATAGAACACTAAAGTAGAACTTTCCTATTCGTTATAAAATAGGCTGCTGAAAAATTCAGCAGCTTTCTTTTGAAATAGTAGCTAATATTATTGCAATAGTATATGCTTTATGGTAAAATTTGAAAAATTAACCTTAGATAAGGAGACTATGAATATCTATGAAAGAATATAGTATATTTGATATATTAGGTCCTATTATGGTAGGCCCTTCTAGTTCTCACACTGCGGGTGCTGCTAGAATTGGAAAAGTTGCAAAATATATTGCAGGTGAAAGCTTTAATTCAGTTACATTTTATCTTCATGGGTCTTTTGCTAAAACCTACAAAGGGCATGGTACTGATAAAGCTTTAGTTGCAGGAAGTCTTGGGATGGAGCCTTATGATGAGAGGCTAAAAAATTCCTTAGAGATAGCTGAAAAAAGTGGTATAAAAGTTTCATTTGTTGAAGCAGATTTGGGAAATCAGCACGAAAATACTGTTAAAATTGTTTTCAATAAAAATGATGGAAGTAAAACAGAAGTAACAGGTTCATCCATTGGTGGTGGAAACATAATAATTACAAATGTTGATGGATACAATGTTAAAATAACAGGAGATTACCCGACTTTGATCATTATACAAAATGATAAAAAGGGAGTAATCAGCAGTGTTACTACAGTACTTTCTCAGAATAATATTAATATCGGAATTATGAAAGTTAAGAGAAAGAAAAAAGGTATCGAGGCTTCTATGATTATAGAAACAGACGATGAAATTACAGATGCTGTAATACAGCAGCTTATCAATACAGAAAACGTACTATCAGTAAAAGTAATTAATCCAGTTGAGAAGAGGTGAAAATATGTATAACCGTGGGTATGAACTACTAAAATTAACAGAGGAATATGATGCTAAGATATCTGAAATAGTAATTAAAAGAGAATGCGAACTTACGGAATTATCTGAACTAGAAATAAGAAAGAGAATGAAAGCTGTTTTAGATGTAATGATAAGTTCATCTAAGAAAAGTATCGAAGAAGAGGTTAAATCTGTAGGTGGAATTATAGGTGGAGATGCAAAAAAAGTTGAGCAT